>DATHNV010000208.1:0-2622 GCA_035485615.1 Acidimicrobiales bacterium | reverse complement strand
TGCCCACTCTCAAGCACCACGACCAGCTCGTCAAAGAGACGCAGCACCATCGCGGCGTCCGGGCCGGTCACCGAGATCTGGTTGCCCTGGACGCGAATCTTGGAGTTCGGAAACGCGCGCTCGATGACGCGCAGGTGCTCGTCGCGCGCGCCGAGCAGTCCCGCCATGAGGTGGGTGTTGGCGACGTACGTCGTGGTCGTGAGGGCCTCGTCGGCTCGGGCCTGTGGCGTCATCCAGGGGGCCAAGTCATCCGTCGACCACCGAGAACATGGATGTGAAGATGCCCCACCGTCTGCTGGCCGTCGCGTCCCACGTTGATCACGATCCGGTAGCCGGTGTCTTTGATGCCTTCGACCTCGGCGACCTTTTGCGAGAGGCGCATTAGGTCTTCAAAGACACCGGGATGCTCGAGGGTGACTTCATTCACGCTGTCGAAGTGGGCCTTGGGAATGACCAGAACGTGCACCGGCGCTTGGGGCGCGATGTCGTAGAACGCGAGAGCATCGTCGGATTCGGCGGCCACCTTCGCGGGAATCTCACCCGCGACAATCTGGCAAAAGAGGCAGTCAGTCATCTCGTTCCCTCATCATTACCGATAACTCGAATCGTCCAAGGTCAATCCCCAACTTCCCACCTGAAAGGCCAGTAGCGCGGCGGCGATCACGCCCGCGGTCTCGGCGCGCAGGACAGTGGGTCCAAGACCCACGCGACGACGACTCGCGTCCCACTCCCCGTCGTCCCAACCACCCTCGGGGCCAACTGCGACGGCACGCACGCCGCGCCAGTCACCGGATCCCGAGAGGTCGGCTACGGCGACGTCGGTGGGCACATCGTTGACCGTGACGGGCTGCTCAATCGCCACGTCGTAGGTGCGCCGGCACTGGCCCTGCGTCTCGCGGGTGATGCGCCGCCAGCGCGCGAGCGTCTTGTCGTTCACATCGCCACTGAACTTCGCCATGGCGCGTCGGGTCAACAACGGCACGATGCGCGACACACCGACTTCGGTGGCCTTGGCGACCGCCCAGTTGGCGTGATCGCCCTTGAGTGCAGCCAGGTACAACGTGGTTGGGGGCGTGGACTCATCGAGGTAGACATCGCTCACGCGGGTGAGTTCGTGCTCGGCCACCACGCACATCGACCAGCGCCCGCGCCCATCGGTCACGACGACCTCTTCGCCCACCCGGGCGCGCAGCACTTTTCGCAGGTGGTGGTCGCTCGACGCATCGAGTACCGGGCTCGCGGGGTCGTCCACGTGGAACTGCGCGAGCGCGGCCACGCGACGCGGCCACTCGGCGTGGATCACTTTTTCGCCTTGTGGCGCCGGAAGAAGCCGCCGCTCGGATCGTTCACGACCTCGCCGCGGTGCTCAGCCCAACTGCGCAGCATCGTCTCGGACTCGTCGTCGAGCTCCGTGGGCACATCGATCGTCAAGTGGATGAACAGGTCACCGCGACCGCGACCGTGTAGGTGCTCGACACCTTCGTGGCGCAGGCGGTGTACCGTGCCGTTCTGGCTGCCCGGTTCGACTTCGAGATCGTGCACCTCGCGCAGCGTGGGCACCGTAATGTGCGCACCTAGAGCGGCCTGGCTAAAAGAGATGTGCGCTTCGTGGTGCAGGTCGTCGCCGTGGCGCTGGAAGCGCGGATCATCGGCCACTCGCAGATGAACGAAGAGCCGTCCGTTGGGGCCACCGCGCGCACCCGCGGGCCCCCGATCGGCCAGTCGCATCGTGGAGCCTTCCTCGACGCCCGCCGGTATCTGGACACTGAGCGTGACGCTCTGGGACCGTCGTCCATCGCCCCGACAGTCCACACACGGCGACTCGATACGCGATCCCATGCCGTTGCAGCGTGAACAGATGGTCGAGGTCACCATCTGACCGAGGATCGAGTTGCGCACCCGGCGCACCTCACCGCTGCCGTGGCACTCGTCGCACGTCGTGGGAGAGGTGCCTGGCGCACAGCCCGACCCGTCGCAGGTCGCGCATCTCTGAGGCAACGTCACGGTGACCTCATGCGTCGCGCCAAAGGCCGCGTCTTCGAGCGTGATGTCCAAGGAGACTTCGGCGTCGGGACCGGGCTGGGGTCCTCGGCGCGACTGTGCACCCGCACCGGTCATGCCGCCAAAGAACATGTCAAAGATGTCCTGGACGGAACCCGCGCCGAAGGGATTGGCCCCCGCCCCCACGTCGGAGCCGAAGCGGTCGTAGTTCGCTCGCCGTTCCGGGTCCGAGAGGATTTCGTAGGCCTGGGAGACCTCCTTGAATCGGGTCTCAGCCATGGGGTCGTGCGTGTTGGCGTCGGGGTGGTACTGACGAGCCAGGCGGCGATACGACGCCTTTAGCTCTTCGGGCGAGCAGTTCGCGTCAACCTCGAGAATCTCGTACAGGTTCGTACTAGCCACGCGGGTTGCCCCCGAAGTGCGTGGAGAGATGGCGCGAGACCGCTTCGGCGGCGGCCATGACTTCGCGGTACCTCATGCGCGTCGGACCGAGCAGGCCCACGGCGCCAATGGTCTCACCGTCGAGCGCCACCGGGGCCACAATGACTGCACACGACGACAGCGGGGCGTAGCCGTTCTCCGAGCCGATCGCGACGGACACGCCCTTTTCGAGAATGTCTT
>DATHNV010000207.1:0-2774 GCA_035485615.1 Acidimicrobiales bacterium | reverse complement strand
CGATGGACCCCCAGGTGACAACGTTGCCCCACCCGGACATCCACGCGTGGCTGAATCCATAGACGATGGCAAAGAGACCCACGCTGCCGAGCAACGTTCCCGGCACATCCAGACGAGAGCGATTGGGACTCCGTCCTCCCGGCACGAAGATGGCGACGCCCAGCACCGCCAGCGCGGCGAAGACGAGGTTGATGTAGAGACACCAGCGCCACGACGCCCACTGGGTCAGCGCGCCGCCGAGCAGGAGTCCAATGGCTGCGCCCGATCCGCCAATGATTCCGAAAATAGCGAAGGCCTTGGCGCGCTCTTTGGACTCCGTGAAGGTAACCGAGAGTGCCGCCAGAGCGGCCGGCGCTAAGAGTGCGCCAAAAAGACCTTGGATGGCACGAGCCGTGACCAACATGTCGAAGCTCGTGGCCGCGCCACCGAGCGCGGACGCGAGGGCAAATCCGCCCAGACCGACGTAGAGCGCGGTGCGCCGCCCCCACAAGTCGCTTAGTCGTCCGCCGAGCAACATCAGCGAGCCGAAGGCCAGCGCGTAAGCGGTGACCACCCACTGACGATTGCCGTTCGAGAAGTGCAACGAAAGTTCGGCCCGCGGGAGTGCGATGTTGATCACCGTCGCGTCCAACAGCACCATCAACTGGGTGAGACCCAAAACCGAGAGCGTCCACCACTTTCGTGTTCGCGCGTGCTCAGCCATATCCCCCCGCCCGTGCGCCGTCGAACGAGCACGTCTTCTATCTTTGCCCCCCGGTGGGACTAACTACGACCTTTTAACGAGTCGATTAACGCCGGCAAAACCTTATGGACGTCGCCCACGATTCCCAGATCCGCGATCTGGAATATCGGCGCGTCGGGATCCTTATTGATGGCCACGATGTTCTTCGAACCCTTCATGCCGACCATGTGCTGGGTCGCACCTGAGATTCCACAAGCGATGTAGACGAGCGGCTTCACGGTCTTGCCCGTTTGGCCGACCTGGTGCGAATAGGGCACCCATCCCGCGTCCACAATGGCCCGACTGGCCCCCGCCGCTCCGTGCAGCAGTTTGGCCAGCTCTTCAATCAAGACGTAGGAGTCCGCACTGCCCAAGCCGCGCCCACCCGACACGACGACGGTCGCTTCTTCCAGCTTGGGACCGGTGCGCTCTTCGACGTGTGTGTTCACGATGGTGGCGCCCGCGCTCGAACCTTGATCTCCCGGGGACGCCGCCACCACCGAAGCAGGCCCACCGCCGGATGCTTCCGCCGCGAAGGACTTCGCACGCACCAGAACGATGCCGGGTCCCTCGCTCGTGAATCGCGCGCTCACGGTGAACGAGCCACCGAAGACCGGGTGTTCGGTGACCAGTCCGTTGTCGTCGCGCAGACCCGTCACATTGGACAAGACCGGACGGTCCAAACGAGCGGACAGGCGAGCGGCGATATCGCGTCCGTCGTAACTGGTCGGGATCAGAATGTCGTCCGGAGCACCGACGCGCTCGACGAGAGACGCGATGGCGCTCGCCACGGGGACGCCCGGCAACGCGCCGCCAAGATCGCCCACGTCGTAGAGGGTCCCGGCGCCGAAGTCGCCCGCCTGTGGGGCGAGCGATGAGCCCTCGCCCCACGTAATGGCCGACACGGTGTCGCTCAAGGTTCGCGCAAAGCTGAGTACCTCGAGCGACGTGGTCGTAAAGGAGTCACCACTTGGTTCAAGCACGACCCACAAGTTCGCTACTGTCATCCGCTTCTCCTAAATGACCTTGAGGGATTCGAGGAACGCGACGACCTTTTCGGCGCCGTCGCCCTCGTCCACGTACTTCTCGCCCGACTGACGGCTTTCGGCCGCCTCAATCGAGATGATCTCCTCGCGCGCGCCCGGCGCACCGATGGGTGACGCGAGGGCGAGGTCCGCCACGCTCAGGATCTCGAGCGGCTTGGACTTGGCCGCCATGATGCCCTTGAAGGAGGCGTAGCGAGGTTCCACGACGCCAGCGGTCACGGTCACGAGTGCTGGCAGTGGCGCGGTCACCTCGTCGTAGCCGGCTTCGGTTTGTCGACTGACGTGAAGCGTTGAACCCTCGACGCTCACGGACTTGGCGAACGTAATCGAGGGAAGACCCAGGAGTTCGGCGAGTTGCACGGGCATGGTGCCGGTGTAGCCGTCCGAGGACTCGGTCGCCGCCAACACCAAGTCGAACGGTGCGCGAGCGATGACCGACGCGAGCACCTTGGCTGTGGTCAACGCGTCGCTGCCGCGCAGCGAGTCGTCGCTCACGATGACGGCCGCGCTCGCGCCCATGGCGAGGGCGTTGCGCAGTCCCGCGACGTCACTGGCCGAACCCATCGAGACCACGGTGACTTCGCCTCCGCCGGCCTTGTCGACGAGTTGGAGAGCCATTTCGACGCCGTACGTGTCGGCTTCGTCGAGGATGAGTTTGCCCGAGCGGTTGAGGTTATTCGAGGGGTCGAACGATTGCGGGGCCGCCGGGTCGGGAATCTGCTTGACGCAGACGACGATATTCATAGGGGACCAATCTAGGCGATGCCCGAGCGCACAAAAATCTGTCGGGGGCTGTCACTCCAAGGTCGAAAGTATCTCCAGCGCGAGGGCTGGCTCGTCAGTGATCACTCTCGCCACGCCCAGCCGGCCCATCGCCGCGAGGTCGCGCGGAGCGTTCACGGTCCACACGTTAAGTGACAGACCCAACTCGTCGGCGCGACGTGCGACGTCGGCGTTGACGAGAGAGACGTGGGGGTTTACGCCCGTGAAACGGGCGGCGTGCGCGG
>DATHNV010000206.1:0-5740 GCA_035485615.1 Acidimicrobiales bacterium | reverse complement strand
CCACGTCAAAGAGAGCTTCGGCGACGAAGTCGCGATCGCTGACCGCATCCATCGAGTTGGCAAAGGCACGGTTGAAACCTAAGAGATCCGCCGTGGCGACCGGATCGATATTGAGCGACGTGCCAGCAATCGCCCCCGCGCCGAGGGGCGAGACGTTGAGTCGACGCCGCGCATCACCCAGTCGATCGACGTCTCGCAGGAGGGCGAACGCGTGGGCCTTGAGATGATGGCTTAAGAGCACCGGCTGGGCTCGCTGGAGGTGCGTGTATCCCGGGAGATGGGCGCCAGGCGAGCGCGCCGCGAGTTCCTCAAGAACGCCGATCAGTTCGAGCGTGGCGAGCGCAATGTCACGAAGGGCGTCACGCGTAAACAGTCGCAGTGTCGTGGCCACTTGATCGTTGCGGCTACGCGCGGTGTGCAGCTTGGCCCCCACGTCGCCCGCCAGTTCAGTCGCACGACGCTCGATGGCCATATGGACGTCCTCGTCGCTCGCCGCACGCTCGAACGCACCGCGGTCGAACTCTTCACGGATCGCATCCAGTGTCGCGAGGAGCGTCGTGGCCTCGTCCGAACTGAGCAGCCCGGCCGTGACGAGACCCCGAACGTGCGCCTTGCTGCCCTCAATGTCGTGCGCGTAGAGCACGTGGTCAAAGGAGTAGCTCTCGGACAGGTCCCAGAGGGTCTCGTCCATCGGTGACGTGAAACGCCCACTCCAGAGCGTCATGGATTCGGCGGTGTCGCGTTCTTCGCACCCTGGCGCTGCGCCCAGGTCTTCACACCCAATCCGTAGATGCGCACGAAGCCCTCGGAGTCCGCGTGGCGGAAGGTGTCGGCCGCGTCGTAGGTCGCGAGCCCGTAGTCGTAGAGCGCGGTGGGGCTGCGACGTCCGAGCACGCGCATGAGCCCCGGTGGGTCAAAGCGCAGGCGAACATCGCCGGTCACATGGCGCTGGGTCTCATCGACGAAGGCGTCGAGGGCCTCCTTCAAGGGCGAGAACCACATGCCGTCGTACACGAGCTCGGCCCAGCGCGTCTCCAGACGCATCTTTTCGTGACGCACGTCACGCTCGAGCACCATGTCCTCGAGCTCGCTGTGCGCGGCAATAAGGGCGAGAGCGGCGGGGCACTCGTAGACCTCGCGGCTCTTGATGCCCACGCGACGGTTCTCGACCATGTCGAGACGACCGAAGCCGGTCGATCCCGCGCGCGCGTTGAGCACGGCGATCAGATCCGCCAGTTCCATCTCGACGTCGTCGATAGCGGTGGGTACGCCGCGATCGAAACTGAGGCTGAGCTCCACTGGCTCGCTGGCCGTGATGCGCGTCAGGGTATAGGGCTCGTCGGGTGCCTCGGCCCAGGGGTCTTCGATGGCCCCGCACTCAATCGCCCGTCCCCACAGGTTCTCGTCGATCGAGTAGATCTTTTCCTTGGTGGCACGAATCGGAATGTCCCATTTGAGGGCGTAGTCCACCGAATCGGCACGCGTCATGCCCCAGTTGCGCGCGGGCGCGAGAACCTCGAGGTCGGGCGCGAGCGCGTGCGTTCCCACTTCAAAGCGCACCTGGTCGTTGCCCTTGCCGGTGCAGCCGTGGGCCACGGCCTGGGCGTTGAACTTGCGGGCTTGGGCGACGAGGTGTCGCACAATGACGGGACGCGACAGGGCCGAGACGAGCGGATACTTGCCCTCGTACTTGGCGTTGGCCGCGATGGCCTTGGCACAAAACTCTTCGGCCATCTCCTGGCGCGCGTCGACCACGACCACGTCGAGCGCGCCGGCTGCCAGAGCGCGGGCGCGAATATCGACAAAGCTCTCGGACTTATCGACGTCTTGGCCCACGTCAACCAGCACGCAGACAACTTCCACGCCCCACTCTTCGATCATCCATCGCACGGCGACCGAGGTGTCGAGGCCACCGCTGTAGGCGAGTACGACCCGCTTGGTCATCGACTAGCCCTTCACTTGGCGTTCAATGAGATCGCTAATTCCCGCCAGCGCGCGAAACTCGGCGGCCAACTTGGCCCCGCCGTGCGCTTCGCCGGCGATCACCAAGATCGTGTCGTCCCCCGCGACCGAGCCCAATACCCCGCCCAGGGCGCTGCGGTCCAGGGCCGAGGCGACCACGTGCGCGCAACCGGGCGGCGTGCGCACCACGACCAAGTTGGCCGAGCTGTCCACCGACACGACCCACTCGCCCATCATGCGACGAAGGTGATCCAGTGGTGCGGGCGCAATCTTGGGGGACGCGGCCAGCACGATGCGACGCGCACCGTGTTCGTCACGAACCTTCACCGTGCCGAGTTCCTGTAAGTCACGCGTGACGGTCGCCTGGGTCGCGGCGATGCCCTCCTCACGCAAGCGGGCCACGATCTGGGCCGCGGTCGAAATGACGTCGTGATCGATCAGTTCACTGATGCGATGCTGACGTTGGGTCTTGGTCATACTTCTCCTTTTATCCATCGAAGGACGCCGATCATCGACGAACGTCGATGAAATACCTGGCGCCACACCCGAGACTGCGCTCCGTCGAGAACGTCGCTCGTGACCTCTTCGCCGCGGTGAGCGGGCAGGCAGTGCAACACAACGGCCGTTGGCTTGGCGCTGGCCATCACGTGCGCGTTCACCTGAAAGCCCGCGAGTTCGTCTCGGCGTCGTGCCCCCTCCGCCTCGCGACCCATCGACACCCACGTGTCGGTGTAGATCACGTCGGCGTTCCCGACCGCGTCGTCCACGTTGTCCACGATGCGTAGCGTCCCCGGGCCCGTGACGCGCGCGGGATCTTCGGCCCCACCAGCGACCAGCTGATAGCCCTCGGGGGCGGCGATGGTGACGTTGACGCCGAGTCGCAGGAGCGCGACGGCCAGCGAGCGAGCGACGTTGGTCGCGTCACCGACGTAGGTGACGTTCAGTCCTGCGAGTTGACGGGCGTCGCCGCCCGCAAACTCATCGGCGATCGTAAGAACGTCAGCGACGGCCTGAGTCGGGTGAGCCTCGTCGTCCATCAAATTGATGAGCGAGAGCCGTTCCGCGGTGGCGGCGCGCATGCGTGCGAACACGTCGTGGCGGCGCACGCGAAGCCCGGCGATCGCGTACATCTCGGCGATCGTGCGGCCCACGTCTTCGACTAACTCTCGGGTGTCCAGACCAATCTCTTCGTCGCTGAAGAACGTGACGTACCCGCCGAGCTCGTGCACGGCACTCGAACTCGACGCACGCGTGCGAAGGCTGGGCCGTTCAAACACAAGGGCGACACCTTGGCCACTCAGTGTGGTGTCATCGAAAGGCGAGGTGGCGAGGGTCAAGATCGAGTCGAGGTCGTCGTCCGACAGGTCCTCGATGGTGATGAAGTGACGGGTCACGCGAACACCTCGGTGGTCGCGATGGCGCCCGCCAGCGCGTCGCGTAGGGCGTGCGGTCGCGTGCCGTTGGCGAGCAACACCCGGCGCGCACCGGCGTCAATCGCCTCGAGGGCCGCGGTCATCTTGGGCCGCATGCCCTCGCGCGCGGCGCCACTCGCGAGCATCGCGCGCACATCGTCGCCGCTCACGGATCGCAGCGCCGACTCGGGGTCGAAGGGGTCGGCCAGCAGCTGGTCCACGTCGCTGAGCAGAACCAGCACCTTGGCGTCCAGCGCTCCGGCGAGTGCTCCCGCGGCCACGTCGGCGTTGCAGTTGACCAGTTCCCCTTCGTCATCGACCGCCAGTGGCGAGACAATCGGCGTGAGGTGCTCGGCCCACAATGTTGCAATCACTTCGGTGTCGACCTTGGGCGAGGAGCTGATGCGACCCCAATATCCGCCCACCGGCTGGGCGCGCAACGTGCCGGCGTCCGCGCCGCTCAGTCCCACGCAGCGAAGCCCACAGTTTCCCAGCGACGCCACGAGGTGCACGTTGACGTGAGCGAGCGCCATCGCCACATATTCCATTGTCGCGTCGTCGGTCACGCGCAGTCCTTCGTGAAAGACACTGGGTCGGCCAACTCGTTCGAGCAAATCGGCGATCTGCGGTCCCCCGCCGTGCACGACCAGCGAGTTCGCCGCCAGCTGCGACAGGTCACTCGCCAAGGCCGCGAGAACAGGTGAGTGGGGCGAGAGTGAGTCGAGTGCGTGGCCCCCGAGTTTGACGACGTAGCTCACGGGCTCACTCCCGCGAGAGGCAGACCCAGGGTTTCATCTCGTCCGGTCGCCACGTTCCACGCCTGGATTGCTTGGCCCGCCGCACCTTTGGTCAAATTGTCGATCGAACTCATGGCGAGCAGCCATCCGGTGCGCTCGTCCACGCGCGCACTCACAAAACACAAGTTGCTCCCCAGGGGATCCTTGAGGGTGGGTGGCTCGTCGACCACGACCACACACGGATCCAAGGCGTAGGTTTCGCGCAACAGGGCGAGCGCGTCGTTGCTGGACAACGAGCCGCTCACCCGCGCGTAAGCGGTCACCAGCATGCCGCGAGCGACCGGCACCAAATGGGGAGTGAAGAGCACCGTCGCGCCGATCTCTTGCTCGATTTCGGGCGTGTGTCGATGCGTGAGCAGGCTGTAGGCCTCGGCATTTCCTGCCAAGCGCGAGAACTGCAGTCGCTCGCTCAGCGCTCGCCCGGCTCCCGACGCGCCGCTCAAGGCGTCAACGACGATGTTGTCGCGCTCAATGACGTTGGCGTCGGCAAAGGGTCCGAGGGCGAGCGCGGCCGCCGTCGGGTAACAGCCGGGCACGGCAATGAGTCGCGCCCCTTTGAGCTCTTCGCGGTGGCGCTCGACTAGCCCGTAGACCGCGTCACCAAGGAGCTGAGGAGAAGTGTGTTCGTGTTTGTACCAAGTCGGATACTGGCCCGGGTCGTGCAGGCGATAGTCGGCACCCAGGTCCACGACCTGGACGCCGCGTTCGAGCAGCGAGGGGACAAACGACTGGCTCTCTCCGTGGGGCAAGCAAAGGAACACCACGTCGAGTTCTGCCTCAAAAATGGCGGCGGACGATTGCACCGTCAGGTCGGGATAGACACCGGCTAATGACGGAATGTGCTCGGCGATCGTCCGTCCGGCGCTGGACGCACCCGTCGCGATCAGAACATTTAGGTCGGGATGGGACGCGCAAAGACGCAACAACTCACCACCGGCGTACCCGGTTGCGCCCATGACGCCCATTCGCATAATGACATTTTATGCAGGAAGCGGAGCAAAAGTTCAAAAATTGTGATTTTCGAGATACCCTCGTCACCTCGTAGCGATCGTGAAAAGTGTGGGACTCGTCTGGCGAATCGCGCTGGGCAGCGCAGCGGTGATGGCACGTCACGACGGTTCGGTACCCTCTTGAATGTCCAAACGCGGATGGGTGCTCTTCCTCATGATGGCCATCATCTGGGGGATCCCCTACCTGCTCATCCGCGTGGCGGTGCGCCAACTTGATCCGGGCGTCGTGGTGTTCTTACGCACCGGACCCGCCTCCCTCCTGCTCATCCCCCTCGTGACGATGCGGCGCCAGTGGTCCGCCGTGTTGCACCACTTCGGCTGGATCGTCGTGTTCGGCGTCGTCGAGTTCGGCGTGCCGTGGTTCCTCATGTCGACCGCCGAAGAGCACATCACGTCTTCTCTCACCAGTCTGTTGATCTGCGGCGTCCCGTTACTCTCGGTCGTCGTCCAGCGTCTGCGCCGAGGCGAACACGTCGAAACTCGCCGGTATATCGGCCTCGCGATCGGTGCGTGCGGCGTGGCGTTCCTGGTGGGACTGGATCTGTCGGGCGGCACCTTC
>DATHNV010000205.1:0-2767 GCA_035485615.1 Acidimicrobiales bacterium | reverse complement strand
CGCTCATCTTTCGCGCCACCCGCAGGACATCCCACTGGGGGTGCACGTGCTCGAGTTGGGTGCGCGCCGCCGCCAGGGCCAACTCCTCGGGCCGGGCGCGTACGAGCGGCGCGATCGACGCCGCGCCGATGGGCTGACCTTCCTCGTTCACGATGAAGACCGCCTGCAGGGACTCCGCCGGCACCCGCGACGTGCGAATGGCGTCGAGGGCGTCGAGCACGGTGGCGCTCGCGCCCACCGTGACGAAGTCGGTGTTCATAAGTCCGCCGGCCGAGTCGGCGTTGTACGAGAGGAGTTGGCGAACCTTGGACTGCTGCTCACCGGCCAGGAGATTGAGTATGGGCAGTCGACGCTCTTGATCGATCTCGGTGATGAGGTCAGCCGCGTTGTCGGGCTCCATGCGCGAGAGCAGACGCGCGGACTCCTCGTCCGAGCGCGACTCCAGGAACTCCAGCTGGTGGGTCGTGTCGAGCTCTTCGAACACATCGGCTTCGAGTTCGCGGTTCAAACCGACCGCCTCGATGATCTCTTCACCCTCTTCGTGACTGGCCTGCTCCACCAAGTCCGCGATCTGGGCGGGGTGCAGGCGGGCCAGTTTGCGGTACGGAATGCGCAGGCGCGCCGTGGGCACGTGTGAGACAAACGGTTCGATGGACGCGAAGTCCACGATGGAGTCGGTCTGCACGTGCGAGCCGATGCGACGTCCGAGCAGTCGTCGAAGGAAGGACCGGCGACCGGGATCGACGCCGACCACCTCCCAGTGCCCGTCGATGTTGGCGATCTCAATCTCGTTGGCGACCATGATGCGCCCGCGCACCAGGTTGATGAGGTGTCGCGCCAACAGGTCTTCAGCCAGCAGGATCTCACCCGGGCGACGCTCAAACTTGCGCAAGTCCACGCGACGCCCCTCGAAGGTCATGCGTCCCTGATCCAAGCCGCCAATCTTCTTGATCGACACGAAGACGTCGCGACTCTCGATGCGGATGACCGCTCCCACGATCGGCGGGTGCGGGTCGTTGCCGAGCCGCGCGACCAGGTCCTGGACGCGTCCAATCCGGTCGCCGTCGGTGTCGTAGATCGGACGGCGCAGGAACGTAGAGAGGTGAAAAATATCGGTTATGATCAAGCCTGCAGGTACAGGCTACCGCCCGAACCGCCTCATTTATCTAGCCGCTGGTCAGCGTGAGGAGAGTGTGAAGTCCTTGAGGATCGACGCGACGAACTCGATATCGTCGTCGCCAATGCCCGCGTGAGTCACGAAGCGCGCGCGGCGCGGCGACACCGTCCCACCCTCGACGCCAAGCGCGGCGAGTCCTGCCACCACGTCGCGCGCACGGGGGTGATCAAAGGCGACGATGTTCGTTTGACACGACGTCGGATCGAAGCCTGACTCGGGAAACGCGACGGCAAACACCTCCGCCAGGGCGCGTGCGCGGGCGTGATCCTCGCTCAGGCGCTCCACCATGGTGTCCAGCGCGACGAGCCCCGCCGCGGCCAAGAAGCCGGCTTGACGCATCGCGCCGCCTAAGCGTTTGCGCTCGACGCGCGCTCGCTCGATGAGGGCCGTTGGTCCCGCCAAGAGGGACCCCACGGGAGCACACAGTCCCTTCGAGAGACACGAGGTCACCATGACGCTGGGCGCGCAGAACTCAGCCGCACTGGTGCCCGTGGCGACGACGGCGTTAAAGAGGCGCGCGCCATCTTGGTAGAGGGGCCGATCCCCCAGCGCGTCGGCAAGCGCGCGTAACTCTGCGACGTCCCAGGGGACGCCGCCGCTCGCCATGTGGGTGTTCTCCACGCAGACGAGCGAGACGTGAGGCTGATGATCCGCCTCGGAGTCAATGACCTCGAGCACGTCGGCGATGTCCAACGTCCCCGAGGAGTCATCGAGCGTGGCGAACTGGATCGCGGCGTTGCGCGAGGCAGCTCCCATCTCGAAGCCCACCACGTGCTGGGAGCGCCCGGCCACCACGACGTCGCCGGGCTGGGCGAGTACGCGCAACGCGATTTGATTGGCCATGACGCCCGACGGCACGAAGAGCGCGGCGTCCTTGCCCACGAGTGACGCGTACCGGGCTTCGAGTTCGTTGACGCTCGGGTCCTCGCCGTATCCGTCATCACCCACACGCGCGCTCGCCATCGCCTCGCGCATGGCAGGCGTGGGTTGAGTAATGGTGTCGCTGCGTAGGTCAACTCGTCGGCTCATGAAGCGAGGCTATCGAAAACATAAACTGCCGCCATGAGCGACAACATCGAAGGCATCCTGTCTGGGCGCGCCAACGTCAACGACGTGCTCGGCATCGAACTCGTCTCCGCGACGCCCGATGAGGTCGTCATGCGCGTGGAGGTCGGGCCGAAAGTTCACCAACCCTTTGGCATCCTGCACGGCGGCGTGTCCGCACTCCTCGCCGAAGGTGCGGCGTCGGTCGGGGGTGCGGTGAGTGTGGGACCCGGCGAGATCGTGGTGGGTACCGAACTGAACTGCTCACACCTTCGCTCCATGACCGACGGTGTGCTGACCGCGGTGGCGACACCAATTCGCAAGGGTCGACGCGTTCACGTGTGGGGCATTGAGTTACGCGACGGTAACGAACGCCTGATCTGTGTGGCGCGCTGCACACTGCAGGTGTTAACCGGCACAGCACCGGCGTCGTCGTAAGGGCACCCTCTAGACTTTTGGCCACTACTCGCCGAACAAGGGGCTGACATGGGTGCACGCTTTATGGGCTGGGGTATCGCACTTCCTGAGCGGATTGTCACCAACGAC
>DATHNV010000204.1:0-3467 GCA_035485615.1 Acidimicrobiales bacterium | reverse complement strand
CGGAGCGACAGCGAAAGGAGACGGAAATGGATTGGGACGCCACGCTCCGACCACTCCTAGAACCGCTGGGACTGGACCTCTACGATGTGGAGTTTTCCGCGGGAACCCTGGACGTTGTCGTCTCGCGGGCCGGGGGAGTGGACCTCGAGTCCCTCACGAAGGCCAATCGCACCATTTCGGAGTGGCTGGACGCTAACGACCCCATCGCCGGCCGTTTCACGCTTGACGTGTCGAGCCCGGGGCTGGAGCGTCGCCTGCGCACGCCGGTTCACTTTCAGAGTGCCGTCGGCGAGCTCGTGACGCTGCGCGAGTTACGCGATGACGCACCCACCCGCCGGCTCGAAGGAACACTCATCGAAGTGACCGATTCCTCTCTCACGCTCGACGACAACGAGTTGGGCACCGTGGTGGTGCCACTCGACAAGATCGAACGCGCACGAACTGTCTTCTACTGGGGTGCCACCAAGCCGGTCAGCAACAAGACCACGACCAAAGGTGCGCGCACGCACTCGACGAGCAAGAAAGGCTAGATATGGCTAACTTCGAATTTCTCGAGGCCTTGGGCCAGATCGCGCGCGACCAGAACATCGACGAGGGAGAACTCCTCATCGCGCTCGCCAACGCCCTGCTCGCCGCGTACAAGCGTCGTCCTGACTCAGCCGAAGACGCCGAAGTGGAGATCAACCCCGAGACGGGCGAGATCAAGGTGTGGGGACTGGAACTGGACTTAGAGGGCAACGTCACGCGCGAGTGGGACGCCACGCCGGATGACTTCGGTCGCATCGCCGCCCAGACGGCCAAGCAGGTTTTGATGCAACTCATTCGTGACATCCAGCGCCGCCAGATGTACGAAGAGTTCGCCAACCGCGAAGGCGACATCGTCTCGGGCACGGTCCAACAGAACGACAACCGCTACACGCTGCTCGACCTCGGTCGGGTGGAAGCACTCTTGCCCCAGGCCGAGCAGATCGCCTTCGAACGCTACGAGCACGGCGCGCGCATCAAGGTGTACATCGTCGAAGTGCGCAAGACCAACAAGGGTCCCCAGATCGTGGTCTCTCGCACCCACCCCGCGCTCGTGGCCAAGCTCTTCGAGATCGAGGTCCCCGAGATCGCCAGTGGCATCGTCGAGATCAAGGCGCTGGCGCGAGAGCCTGGCCACCGCTCCAAGATCGCGGTCGCCTCGAACGACCAGATGATCGATCCGGTCGGGGCGTGCGTGGGGGCACGCGGTTCGCGTGTGCGCAACATCACCAACGAACTGCGTAGCGAGCGCATCGACGTCGTTCCCTACAGCGACGATCCCGTGGAATTCATCCAGTCGGCCCTGCAGCCCGCGCGTGTGCGCGAGGTGCGACTCGACGAGGTCGAAGGCATCGCCACGGTCATCGTGCACGAGCAGCAACTCTCCCTCGCCATCGGCAAGGAGGGTCAGAACGCTCGGTTGGCGGCCCGTCTCACGGGCTGGCGCATCGACATCCGCTCGGAGAACGAGGGCCAGGACGAGGTCGTGGTCGAAGAAGTCTGGACCGACGGCGACCAAGTCGTGGACGAGACGGTGGCCGTCGTAGTGGACGAGAACGGTGAAGCAGAAGCCGTGGTCTCCGATACGGTGATCACCGACGCCGAAGGCGACGTGGCCGAGGTTGTGGTGGTCGAGACAGTGACGGAGGACGAGGCATAGCCCCGATTCGTACGTGCGTCGTCTGTCGTCGCCGTCGTCCCGACGCGGAGATGTTTCGCCTCGGACGTGACGCCTCGGGCACCTGGTACGTCGGGCGAGGTGACGGACGTGGGGTGTGGTCGTGTGCGGATGGCTGCGGGAGCAATCTGCGCACAACCCAGGTTTCGCACGCACTTCACGCGAGTGTGAGCGAGGCGGAGATGGCCATCGTGCGCGACCTCGCGGTCGGGAAAAGGCCGTAGTTGTGAAAGAATAGGAAACTGTGCCCGCCGAATGTGCGGGGACGCGAAGTAAGGGAACGTTTTGGCTCCAAAGAAAATTCGAGTGCACGAGCTCTCCAAGGAACTCGGGATGACGAGCAAGGAGTTGCTCGCACTCGCTGGAAAACTAGGTATCGGCGCCTCAAGCCCCTCGGCCTCGATCGAAGACGCCCAGGCGGACCGCATCCGGCGCCGCGCCGACGCCGACGGACTGCGTCGCGAAGTACCCTCGGACGCCCCGAAGGCAGATAAGGCCGCCAAGGCGACCAAGGCCGTGAAGTCCGCGACCGCGATCTCACCGGCGAGCGCGCCGCCCGAGGCGGCCCCCACTCCCGCGCCCGTGGCCGCTACACTTGCGCCTGTTGAGGCTGCCGTGCGCACCACGCACGCCGAACCGGCTCCGAGCGCTCCAGCAGCACCCGCGGTCGAGCCCGCGCGCACCCAGGTCGTTCGATCTCGCGTCGCGCCGCCCAAGCCCACGCCCTCTCGTAACCCGTCGCCGGACGGTCCAACGACCATCCGTCCGAGCGCACGAGGTGCCGAGGGTTCAACTCGTCCGCCGCTGTCGTCCACCGGACGACCGATCCCGCCACCACCCGGACGCCCGCTCAGTCCGAGTGGTCGACCGATTCCACCACCCCCCGGCGCGCGTCGCCCGATGCCCGCCGGCGGTACGGGTCGCGGACCGGCCACCGGTCGCCAGATGACCGCTCGACCGAGCACGGGGCCGTCGCGCCCCGGCGGTCCCTCACGCCCCGGTGCAGGCGGCTTCTCGTCGCCTCGTCCCGGTGCCCCCGGAAGCGGCGCTCCCGCGGGCGGCGCGAGTCGCAGTGGCGGCCCCGCGCGCGGCGGTGGAGGTCCGAGAGGATCCCAACGCAAGACCACGCGTCGCCGGCGTCGCAACGTCGAGGAGCTCGAGCCGACGCAGATGACCACCTGGCAGCCGAGCAACGCGCCGGTGCCCGAAGGCGAGATCATCATCGAGCGCGGTTCGACCGCCAAGGACGTGGGACCCAAGCTCAACCGCAGTGCGGCGGACATCATTCGCTTCTTGTTCCTCCAGGGTGAGATCGTCACCGCCGTCCAGAGCCTCTCGGACGACATGATCGAGCTCTACGCCGCCGAAGTGGGCGCGGACGTTCACATGGTGGACCCGGGCGAGCAGCGCGAAGCCGAACTGCTCGCGAAGTTCTTTGACGAAGACGACGAAGACGACGTCATCGCCGCGGTCGCCCGACCGCCGGTCGTGACCGTCATGGGTCACGTCGACCACGGCAAGACTCTCTTGCTCGACCGCATCCGCAAGACCAACGTGGTGGCCGGCGAGGCCGGTGGCATCACCCAGCACATCGGTGCCTACATGGTGAACTGGCACGGGCGAGCGATCACGTTCCTCGACACCCCGGGCCACGAAGCCTTCACCGCCATGCGCGCGCGCGGCGCCAAAGTCACCGACGTCATCATTCTGGTGGTGGCGGCCGATGACGGGGTCATGCCCCAGACCGTCGAGGCGATCAATCACG
>DATHNV010000203.1:0-8090 GCA_035485615.1 Acidimicrobiales bacterium | reverse complement strand
CGTTCGATCGTCACAGCGCAATCCCATGTTGGTGCTCGCGGCGCTCCAACTCGCTTCCCTCCGAGGGCACATCGTGCTCGCTCCGATCTACGACGATGCGCGACGAGGCGAGTTGCGACGACCCAAGAGCGCGGCCCACCGGGTGATGGTCGCGCTGCACGACGAACCTCATCTCGTACGCGATGAACTGTGGCGCTCGACACAGACCAACGAACCGGGACGCAGCGCGGTTCTTCAGGCCGTGGTGACGGATGTGGTGCGCGGTGACGAGACGATGAACGTTCTTGAAGTGGGCGCGTCGGCCGGCATCAATTTGCGTTTTGATCAGTTTCCGGTGCGAACCCACGACGACGAGAATCCCTTGACACTGGTCTGTGACGACCGCTCGGAGATCGATCGAAGCCGCGTTCTGCCTCAGGTGAATCAGCGGGTGGGAATTGACCTCAATCCGCTGTCGTTGGCGAATGAGGAAGATCGACTGTGGCTCAAAGCATGTCTCTGGGCCGAGGAGCGCCGTCGACATGAGCGATTCGACGCCATCGTCGCCGCCTACGAACACTGGCCGAGTGCGACCATCTTGCGCGGAAGCGTGCGAGATCGCCTCGACGATGCTCTCGCTCGATGTGAAACAGGTGACACGACCATCATCGTGAACACCTGGACGGCGGCGTACTTCACTCAGGACGATCGGGTGTGGTACTTCGACGAGGTCGTACGTCGAAGTCGTCACAACAATGTCGCATGGATTTCAATTGAGTCACCGATGGTGACGTGGCCCGGCGTGGACGCGGCGAAAGACGAGATCCATCGAGCTGCGTCGCTGATCGTGGTGACACATCCGGGTCGCGCTCCGGTACGATGGGGTTGGTGTCACGCCCACGGGCGTTGGCTGGAAAGAATTACGGCCGCGTAACTCGAGATCACGCGCGTGTGAAGTCCGGTTTGGGGATTCAAATCGGCCGATTTGAGCGCCAAAAATTGGCTCTCGCTGTGGAAAAGATGCGCACAAGTAGTTGGTATGTGACGCCTTGGCGACTTCTTTGGTGGATAACTGACACAATCCTGGGTAAAAGTTTTTGATTTCCCCCTTTGCCCTTGGTCGGGGGAAAAATCTCTGGCAATGTATCACTCGTAGTTCACGTAGTACCTGCCAACGATCTGACGAGCCGCAAGGTGAGAAAGAAGTGGGGGGAAAAGGGACCTCGCAAGAGGAACGGATTCCTTTCGACGGGTAGCGGAGTTCGGTCCGCTGCACGGAACGGGCAAATGACGTGAAGTGCCTGCCGTCAAAGGTGTTCTGTCCGACACGGAGCGCCGATGATGTGCCTCGGAAACCCCGAGGGGCGGGTGAGTTTCGGCTCACTGGTCACTCGGGGTTTTCGGCTGTCTAGGCCCAAATTCATTGGATCCAGTAGCGACGTACGAACTTGTTGTCACCCTCTTGAGGCGGCGAGATCGACTCCAGTACGCCGCCGTTCCTTTCGATCACGCGAGCTGACGCTACGTTCTCGTCATCACACGTCACGAGCACGCGTTCCACCCCTTCGGCGCGAAGAACAACGAGGGCCTGACGAAGAATCTCGGTGGCGTATCCCCGGGCGCGATGTGCGGGCGCGACGCCGTATCCCACGTGGCCCCCGCGCTCGAGGAGGTACTCGTTCAGCTCAAAGCGCACCGACACGCGTCCCACGATCTCCCCGTCCACGACGGCGACGAGTTGGTCGGAGCGCACTCGGTTCGAAATGGAGCTGTTGCCATGTCGCAGCTCGTCGATGGACGCGAGAAACGTGGACCAGGTCATCGTGGGCTCCCAAAAGAGGAGAAAGTAAAAATCGTCGGCCAGCATGGCCTGGTGAATCGCGAGAGCGGCGGACTCGTCCGTCTCGTTGTAGGGCCGGAGTTGCAACGTCATCGGTTCAGGCTACGGCGAACTCGGTGTCCGTTCGAGGCCTAGAAGAGCGTCTGGGGTTCGACGGGTTCGATGAGTTCGGGCCGATCGTTCTTCACCGATCCCACGGCCTTATCCACTTCGTAGTGACGAAGGGTCCCCGTGGGCGCGGGACGCAATAGCAAGAGCCGCTCCTCGGGTGAGTGGTCGGCGACCTCGAGCCAGACCTCGACGTCGTCGCGCGACAGGACGACCGGCATGCGGTCGTGAATCTCGTCCATGTCCGCACTCGGCGTCGTGGTGATGATGGTGCACGTCACGAGAGGCTCGGGGTTGTCAATGACGGGATCGCGCCAGAACTCGTAGAGGCCCGCGAGGAGAGTGGGATCGCCGTCGACGCGCGTAAAGAAGTTCGGTTGGCGGTTGGCGCCCGGTCGGTGGTCCCACTCATAGAAACCGTCGACGGGGATCACACACGCTCGACGTTCGAAGGCGCGACGAAACGCGGGCTTCTCTTCGATGCCCTCGGCGCGTGCGTTGAACATTCGATTTCCGATCGAAGGATCTTTTGCCCAGCTCGGCACCAGGCCCCAGCGATAGTCATCCATAATTCGCGCTTCGTGGTGATAGCTGACGCCAAAGAGTGTTCGTTGGGGACCCACGTTCCAACTCGGCAGTCCCTCCAGATCCAGGTCAGCGGCGAGAGCGGCGTCAAGGAACCGCGCGAGATGAGCGGGGGGAGTGAACAGAGCGATGCGGCCACACACGCGTCTAGTTTGCCGTGTCGGTGTGTCCCGACACGCGCTACTCGGGCACGCGGCGCCAGAACACCATCTCGGGGTCTCCTTCGTCGATCCCGTTGAGGACCCCGCTCAGCGTCCAACCGTCGCGCTCGAACAGCGCGCGCATGGCGATGTTGGACTCGTTGGTGGACGAGAAGATCGTGTCGGTGTTGGCCCGCGACACCGCCGCTTCGAGCAACCGATGACCGATGCCGGTGCGTCGGTCAGTCGGAGCAACGATGAGAAGTTTGATGAAGTCACGACCGAAGAACGCTCGCGTGTTGGTGACGATGAAGCCGGTGACCTTGTCGCTGGCATCAACGTGAACGAGACACTCACCCGTGCGAATCGAATCCTTCAGAATCTCACGCGCCCGATCGGCGCTGAGGCCCGTGACGTCACCCTGGAGGGCGAGCGCTTCGAGGGCGTCGGACGGGGTGGCGAGGCGGATGATGCGGTGATTCTCGCACGAGAAAGGCCAGATTCTGGCCTTTTATCGCTCATTGGCGCGTGTCGCGACGGGTGGCTACTCTTACGAACATATGTTCGCTTTTTCGCCTACTCGACCCTCGCTCTCTCCTGACCTGCTCGCACGCGTGCGTCCGGTCTCTCTCGCCAAGACTCGCACGATTCCTCTCGGTGAGCCCTGGCGGGCGCTCGTGCCCGAGGGGACCCTGCGTCGTGGATCGACGGTGGTGGTGGAGGCGCCGGTCGGCCTGGGCGGGCTCAGTCTCGCCCTCAGCCTCGTGAGCGAGGCCAGTACGCGTGGACACTGGGCGGGCGTCGTGGGAGTGGACGACCCGGGGGTCGTCGCGATGGCCGAGCTCGGGGTGGACCTGCGTCGCGTGCTCTTCGTCCCACGTCCGGGGGGTGCGTGGGCGGAGTCGGCGGCCGATCTTCTCGACGGGGTCGATCTCGTCATCGTGCGACCGCCGTCGCGTCCCGGGCACCAGTCGTCACGACGCTTAATGGATCGGGTGCGAGAGCGCGGCTCGGTCCTCGTGGCCCTGAGTGAGCCGCGCGTGTCGTGGCCGCTACCCGCAGACATCCTCTTTCGGGTGACCCAGGCCGAGTGGGCCACCTCCTCGCGTTTGGACGCGCGCTATCTCACGGTGCACGTGAGCGGTCGCGGAGAACTCGCACGGGGCAGCGACCACGTGGTGATCGTGCCCAATCGTCGCGGTGCGGCGGAGGCTCGCTGATGGAGCAACTACTCGCGGTATGGGTCGAGTCCCTCGCCATCGAACAGCCCGACGGCTCGACACTGCGTGACACCATCGCCCTGGCCGACGCGCTCGAGGCGATGTGTCCCTTCACCGAGGTGGTGCGTCTCGGCCTCTTCGTGATGCCCTTGCGAGGACCGAGCCGCTTCTTCGGTGGCGACGACGCCGTGCTGCGCATGGTGCGTCAGTGCGTGTCCGACGTCGTGGGTGCCCCGGCCAAACTCGGCGTTGCCGAAGGGCTGTTCTGCGCGGAACTCGCGGCACACCGTGAGGTCCTCGTACCGCGCGGAGGCAGCGATGCGTTTCGTCGAGCCCAACCCCTGGAGGTACTGGGTCGAAAAGATCTTGCGACCACGTGTCGGCGCTTGGGGCTGCACACGCTCGGTGCCTTCGCGGACTTAGACAGCGCGCGCGTGGGGGAGCGCTTTAACAAACACGCGCTGATCCTGCACCGGGTGGCCCGAGGGGAACTCACCGAGCTGGACACCCAGCGCGACCCCAAGCTCGCCCGACGTCTCGCGCAACTGCGCGGAGAGGATGATCTCTTCGACGAGCAGCAGGGATTCTTCGGTCAACGCGGCGCCGAAGACGATCGCGCCGACGCGGCCGCGCGGCGCGTGCGCGAACGTCTCGGAGCCGAGGCGGTGGTCGTGGCAAATCTCCAAGGGGGTCGCGGGCCCGAGGATCGCGCGACCCTGGTGCCCTGGGGATCACCCTCAACGGTCCTGCGCGATCGCGCCCCCTGGCCGGGGCGGCTCTCGGCCCCCTCGCCGGCCACGACGCTGGCTCACCCCGTGCCGCTGCAGCTGCGCGACGAGGCGAATCGACCCGTGGTGCTCAACTCGCGCGGCGTGCTCAGTGCGGCTCCCGCAGCCGTGATCTTTTCGTCGCCGCTACGTCGAGAGATCATCTGGTTCGCGGGCCCGTGGCCGTTGGTGGAGCGGTGGTGGTCGCGACACCGCCGACGTGCGCACGTCCAGATGGTGCTCGCCTCGGGTGAGGCGCTGTTGGTGGCTGCGGAGTCGAGTCGGTGGTGGCTCGTCGGAATCTATGACTGATGGCCACATACGGAGAGCTGCACGCGCATTCGGGCTTTAGCTTCTTAGACGGCGCGAGCGATCCCGAAGAGCTCGTCGTCGAGGCGACGCGTCTGGGCCTCTCGGGCCTCGCGCTCTGTGACCACCACGGCCTCTACGGCGTGGTGCGCTTTTCGGAAGCCGCCCGCGCGCTCGGTCTCGCCAGTGTCTTTGGCAGCGAGATCACCCTGGACGCCCTCGACGACCGGGTGGGAGTCCCAGACCCCTCCGGTGATCATCTCGTGGTCCTGGCCCGTTCACCCGAGGGGTACGCGTCGCTCTCGCGGATGCTCGCCCTCGCGCTGCTCGAACGCGGTGAAAAGGGCGCACCGCGCCTCAGCCTGGATGAGGTGGCGAGTGCGGCTCGGGAGTGGCTGGTGCTGACGGGCTGTCGCAAGGGACCGCTCACCCGCGCGTTGATGAGTGACGGTCCTCGGGCCGCGTCGCGCTCGCTCGCCCAACTCATCGAGCGCTTCGGGCGCGACAACGTGGCCGTGGAGATCTGGGACCACGGCGAGCCCAATGATGTCGCGCGCAACGACGCGCTCGTGGAGTTGGCGCGACGAGCGAAGGTGGCGGTGGTGGCGACCAACAACGTGCACTACGCCACCCCGCACGACTTTCCTCGCGCCAGCGTGCTGGCCGCTATCCGCGCTCGACAGAGCCTCGACGAGATGGAGGGCTGGCAGAGCGCCTCGCCACTCGCGCACCTGCGTAGCGACGACGAACAGCGCCGACGCTTTGCGCGCTGGCCCGGAGTCGTCGACACGGCCGGTGAGCTGGTGGGGGAGTTGGCCTTCGACCTTCGTCTCGTCGCACCGAACCTTCCCGCGTTCAACACCCCCGAGGGCCACGATGAGCAGTCGTACCTAGAAGAGATCGTGGCCGTGGGCGCCACCCAGCGCTACGGCACGCGAGAGAACGAGCGAGTGCCGGGCGCGTGGCGTCAGATCGATCACGAACTGTCGGTGATCAAGACGCTCGGGTTCGCGGGCTACTTCTTGACCGTCTGGGATATCACGGAGTTCTGTCGCAAGAGCGACATCTACTGCCAGGGTCGGGGCTCGGCCGCGAACTCGGCGGTGTGTTACTCGCTCGGCATCACCAACGCCGACGCCGTGTCTCTCAACTTGTTCTTCGAGCGCTTTCTCTCACCGGCGCGCGACGGTCCTCCCGACATTGACGTCGACATCGAGTCGGGTCGGCGCGAAGAGGTGATTCAGTACGTGTTCGATCGTTACGACCGACACCACGCAGCCCAGGTCGCGGCCGTGATCACCTATCGCTCGAAGTCGGCGTTGCGTGACGTGGCGCGAGCCTTCGGACATAGTGAGGAGGAGGCCAACTACATCCGTGATCACGTGGACCGCGCGACGATGACCCCGGGCGACTCGGGCGTGGATCCGATCATCACCACCATGGCCGCCCAGTTGCGAGATCGGCCGCGTCACCTCGGCATCCACTCCGCCGGCATGGTGCTGTGCGATCGGCCGGTGCTGGAGGTCTGTCCAGTGGAGTGGGGTCGCATGCCCGGACGCAGCGTCCTGCAGTGGGACAAGGACGACTGCGCGGCGATCGGCCTCGTGAAGTTCGACCTACTGGGTCTCGGCATGCTCGAGGCGTTGCATCGCGCGGTGGACGTCGTGCGTGAGTTCCACGGCGTCTCATTGGACCTGGCGATGCTGCCCCAAGAAGACGCCGTCTACGACATGTTGTGCGAGGCCGACACTGTGGGGGTCTTTCAGGTGGAGTCACGCGCGCAGATGGCGACGCTGCCCCGCGTCCAGCCACGGTGCTTCTACGACATCGTCGTCGAGGTGGCCCTCATTCGTCCCGGTCCCATTCAGGGCCGCGCGGTGAATCCCTACATTCGCCGGCGCCGCGGGGACGATCCGATTACCTACCTGCACCCTCGCCTCCAGCCGATCCTCGAGCGCACGCTCGGCGTGCCGCTCTTCCAAGAACAACTCATGGAGATGGCCGTGGCGGTGGCGGGCTTCTCACCGAGTGAGTCCGACGAACTGCGCCAGGCCATGGCCTCGAAGCGCTCGGAACTTCGCATGATGAAACTCAAGGGACGCTTCTACTCGGGCATGGCCCAGAACGGGATCGTGGACGAGGCGGCCGATCAGCTCTTCGAGGCGTTGGCGGCTTTTGCGAACTTCGGCTTTCCCGAGTCGCACGCGGTCTCCTTCGCCCACCTCGTCTACTGCTCGGCCTGGATCAAGGTGTACTACCCGGCGGCGTTTCTTGTCTCGCTGCTCAACGCACAGCCCAGGGGCTTCTGGTCGCCCCAGAGTCTGGTCGCCGACGCCCAGCACCACGGGGTGAGCGTGCTACGCCCGGACGTGAACGTCTCCCATGTGGGAGCCTCGCTCGAGGGCAACCCGGACGAGGCTCTCGTTCGTCTGGGTCTCGGTGACGTGCGCTCGATCGGCACCGAGGTGGCGGAGCGAATTGTGGCGGGGGCACCGTGGCGCGATAGCGCCGACCTCGCGCGTCGCGCGGGTCTCCAGCAGCAGCATCTCGAAGCACTCGCCGCGGCCGGTGCGCTGGATAGTTTCGGCGCGTCACGGCGCGCCCTCACCTGGTCGGCTGGGGCCGCAGCCCAGGCCCTCGCGGACCGCCTCCCCGGGGTGGTGACCGGTCAGGTGGCGCCGGAGCTTCCCGCCACGACCGATCTGGAGCGAGTCGCCGACGACCTGTGGTCGCTGGGTCTCACGACCGAGGCGACAGCGATGGAACTGGTCCGCCCCGCTCTCACGGCCCGCGGGGTGACCAAGGCCAACGCCCTCGTCGGCGTGGAGGCCAAGCGCGTGAGCGTCGCCGGGGTCGTCACCCACCGCCAGCACCCCGAGACGGCCAACGGAGCGGTCTTCGTCAATCTCGAAGACGAGACCGGTCACGTGAACGTGATCTTTTCGAAGGGCGCGTGGGCCCGGTGGTCAAAGGTGGCGGGTCTCGCCTCTGCATTGATCGTTCGTGGGTCCCTCGAACGCGGTCAGGGGATCGTCACGCTCGTGGCCGAACACGTCGAGGCGCTCGCGTTAGGGACGACGGTGCCCGCTTCGCGGGACTGGCACTAGCTCGTGAAGGCGAACTCGGGCCGATCTCCCACTTC
>DATHNV010000202.1:0-3544 GCA_035485615.1 Acidimicrobiales bacterium | reverse complement strand
CTCGACGTGGAGCAACCAGTTCACAGTGACGGCGTATCCCTAGCGCCGCTACTGCGTGGTGAGAGTGTGCCCTGGCGAAGCGCTGCGCACTATGAGTGGGACAGTCGCTTCATGTTGCTGAGCGCGGGAGTCGCGGCGGATCGTGCCACGCTGGCACGACGCAACCTCGCAGTGTCAGTCAGTGAGGACATCGCTTTCGTGCAGTACGGCGACGGCTCAATGAAGTGCTTCGACCTCAGGGCGGATCCAACGTGGCGCACGGAGTGCGGTGACCTGGAGCGAGTCTTCGAGGCGATGCGCGAACAGTTGCTCTGGCGCCAGGAACACCTTCGTCACGATCTGACCGACATGTTGCTTAGTCCCGATCGAAAGGGCCGATGGCCAAGCGAATTGCGCCTCGAGCTATCGCAGACCGCGTCGTAGCGTCTCGAGCAACATCAAATACGCGTCGTCCGCGTCTGAAGCGAAATTGACACTGTGCATGTCCAGTGCGACGTAGCCGTGACATGACGCCCAAATGACCTGGGCGGCGTCGCTCGGCCGCGAGTGGACGAATAGTCCCGCCTCCTGGCAACGTTCCACGATCGCGACCAGCGCCTGAAAGGCGCCTGCGGCCAGCTGGGCGCTGGCGGGGGATGGCTCGAAGTTACGAAACGTCTGGAGAAACATGATGCGATAGAGGCCGCGATTCTCAAGGGCGAAGCGTCGGTACGCCAGGCCCGCACTCAGGAAATCACCTTCGACATCGCCGCTGTGGCGAGTGATCGCCACGCGCAGCATCTCGAAACCCCGGTTCCACAGTTCCTCGATCACGCCGTTCACCCCACCGAAGTGGTTGTAGATCGCCATCGGCGCAACGTTGGCCCGCTTGGCGATTGCCCGAACAGTGAATCCGTCAAGGCCCTCGTCATCGAGGATGGCCACCGCCGCGCTCAACACTTCGGGCGCGATCAGTAGGGAAGGGGTTCTGTTATTCGGCATCATTGACAAGTATAGAACATCGTACTACTGTAATGGAACATCGTTCTATAGGAGTTCAAGATGCCTATTTCAACTCACGACCGGCGGTGGTGGATTCTTGCGGTGCTGTGTCTCGTCGTTCTGATCGTGGTCATTGATAACACAATCGTGAACGTCGCACTTCCGGTGATCTCGCGCGACCTCCACGCGTCGAACTCTTCTCTTCAGTGGATTGTTGACGCCTACTCGCTGCCCTTCGCCGGCCTCCTCTTGGCGGGAGGTGGCATGTCCGATCGGCTCGGGCGAAAGCTGGTGATGCAGATTGCGCTCACCGGTTTCGGTGCGTTCTCGCTCTTGGCCGCCTTCTCGCACAGCGTGCCCACTTTGCTGATCGCGCGTGCACTCATGGGCGCGTCGGCCGCGTTCATCTTTCCCGCGACGCTCTCAACTCTCACCGTGGCCTTTGACGACCTCAGCGAGCGGGCGAAGGCATTCGGTATCTGGGGGGCCGCAAGTGGCGTGGCGATCGCCATCGGCCCGGTCGTCGGGGGACTCCTGCTCGTTCACTTCTGGTTTGGTTCGATCTTTTTGATCAATGCCCCACTCGTGTTCATCGCCGTTCTCGCGTCGAACTTTGTCGTTCCCGAGTCGAAGAGCCCGGTTCAGCGTCGTCTCGACTTCGTGGGGCTGACGCTGGGCACCATCGGCATCACCTGCCTGACTCTTTCGATCATCGAAGGTCCGTCGTGGGGTTGGCGCAGCGCGACAACGCTCGCGATGTTTGGGGCCGCGCTCGTTACTCTCATCGGCTTTGTGCTCTACGAGATGCGCCGCGTCGGCCCGCTCTTAGACGTGAGGATCTTCGCCAATCGCATGTTCTCCGCGGCAGCGGGCGCGGTGGCGACCAACTACTTCGCTCTCTTTGGCTTCATCTTCCTCATCACTCAGTACTTCCAGCTCATTCGGGGTTACTCGGCCCTGTCGGCTGGCGTGCACACCCTGCCCTTCGCGGCTGTCGTGATGGTGACGACGCCGCTCGGGGCGGTGGCCGCGCTACGACTGGGAGCCCGAAACGTCGTCGCCGGTGGACTGCTCATCATGGGCGCGGCCCTGGTGTGGGGAGGAACGATCGCCGCCCACGCCGCCTATTTCGGGCCGATCATCGCAATGATGATGATCTTGGCCTTGGGATTCTCGCTGGTGAACGCACCGTCGACGGCCGCACTCATGAGCACTCTTCGTCCGGATCAGGTCGGCGCGGGGGCGGCCGTGAACGAAACGACGCGCGAACTCGCCGGAACGATGGGTGTCGCCGTGGTCGGATCGGTCTTCGCGTCGCTCTTTGGTCCCGGTGTACGGTCCGCTCTGGCCCGCTACCTCGGCCACGGACTCACGAAATCAGAGTTGAACGTGGCCGCGAGTTCGACGCACGCCGCGCAACTAACGGTGTCGCACTTTCCCACGGCACTGCGCGCGGGGCTGGACGAGCGGGTCACCAGTGCCTTTATGGCTGGACTGCACCGCGGGTGCTTCGTTGCCGCCGGCGCCGCAGTCATCGCGGCCATGCTCGTTCTGTTCTACCTACCGGCCCACCACGAAGCCGTGGCGGAGGTGCTCATCGACGCGTGAGGTCCTAGGCGTCGCGCCGGTTGAAGAGCGTGGCGCCCACCGCCACGAGCACGACCGCATAAACGATTAGAAGTATGAGCGCCGTCCACGGAGAAAAGTCATTGGCCACCGGCTGGGGAGTGACCATTGAGTGACCGAGTTCACCCGGAATGAATTTCAGCCCCGCGTTGCGCCAGCTCTGGGGAAAAAAGGCGAAGATCAGCGGCAGGACCAAGAGGAGGCCGACAAAGACGCTGATGGTGGCTGCGCTATGGCGAATGATGAGTCCCAGTCCGAAGGTGATCGTGGCGAGCAACGTGAGATAGATGCCCGCGAACAAAACAGCCCGCAACGTGGCTCCGTTCGAGAGTGAAGCGGTGGGAACCACGCCCGAGTAGATCGACTGTCCCAGGAGAAATGACCCGATGCTCGTCACTTCGCCCACGACCAGGATGGAGGTCATCAGCACCGCGAGCTTGCCCAGGGTCAGTTCAAACCTCTTGGGAACAGCGGTGAGCGTGGTGCGCATCGAACCCGAGGAGTATTCGCTCGTAATGAAGAGCGCGCCGATGACGCCCACGGCGAACTGCGCGACGATGACGCCCACGAGGCTTGTCGAGACCGGATCAAAAGTCAGTTTGTCTTGGTAGCTCGTCGTGCTCCAATGCGTGCGTACGAGAACGGTCACGAGGATGGCCAGTCCCAGCGAGAGCACGACGGTCACGGTGATGCCGACGATCGATGAGCGCACGCTACGGAACTTCAGCCACTCCGAACGAACGACGGAGCCAAAAGTGACATCACGATTCACGGCGTGCTCCACCAGATCCGTACTCGACGGCATCGGCCGTGAGATCCATGAAGACATCTTCGAGTGACGCCCGCTGGGGCGTGAGTTCGAAGAGCACCACCCCGGCGTCGAAGGCGATCTGACCGATCTGCTCGGCGCTCAGATTCTCGACGCTGAGCCCGTCGT
>DATHNV010000201.1:0-3225 GCA_035485615.1 Acidimicrobiales bacterium | reverse complement strand
TCGGCGGCCCCGCCACGGTGAGCTTGAAGGTGAACGTTCCAGCGTCACCGTTCGGGTCCGCTGTGGTACCCGAGGCGGTGTAGGTGCCCGACTTCAGTGCTCCGGACGTGGTCACCGCACCGGAACTCGATACGACGACGTCAGGTGATCCCGCGGTCTGGGTGTAGGTAACCGCCCCGTTGTTACCGCTGGTGTTGAGCTGGGCGGTGAAGCCAGTCGAACTCGTGACCGAAGCACCAAGGGGAAGGTTCTGACTCAGGGTCTTGGCCACCACGGAGTACGAGAAGGATGCGTCGA
This sequence comes from Acidimicrobiales bacterium, assembly GCA_035485615.1. GTDB lineage: Bacteria > Actinomycetota > Acidimicrobiia > Acidimicrobiales > RAAP-2 > RAAP-2. The sequence continues at coordinate 2,928 of DATHNV010000201.1, read as the reverse complement.
TGAACGGAGCGGAAGTCCCACAGACACTGGAGGACTTGGAGTCGTTGCTCGGATAGGGCGTCGCGTTCACTTCGCACAGGTACACCGTGTACGACGAGCCGGTCGTCACCGTGGAGGGCACGGTCATCGTGCCACCGAGGACAGGGACGTTGAGCGTCTTACCGTCGTAGCAGTCATTCGAGATCGTCACGCCCGTGGCCGCTCCCGCGAAGGCCGGAGTCGAGGCTCCCGAGCCGTACCACGCCTCTTCGAGATCAGCGGTCGGAACGTTGCCGTAGCCACTCGTGCTGGCACAACTCGACGGTGCAACGGCAGCGGCGGTTCCCGCGTCCAGGGCCTGGATGGCCTGGACGGCGTCGCCCCACCAATAACCACTCGCGCCGGCGGCGTCACTGACGTTGATGAGGCTGCCCGGTGAACCGGTCGCGGGCTGAGCGGCAATCGTGGGCGCGGCGGGAGCGGGCTGACTCGCGTACGTCACGAGGTACTCGCCACCGGCGACCTCTTGCTCGCTGGAGTTCGCGACCGCGATGGCACATCCGAACAGACCGGCGTTGATCTGGGCCTGGGACGGCGGACATTGGGCCGCGGTGTCACCGGCCGCACTGAACGTGGCGGGCACGGCGAACGTCGCTTCGGTGCAGGAACCGGCCGTTCCCGCGGGACAGCCGGTGTCGGTCGCACTGGCGGTGAAGTCACCCACCGTGCTGGTGTCGGCTTCGGCGGTGGGGATCACGTTCGAGGTGGAGAGGCCAGCCAGAAGCGATGCTTCGGCTACGACCGCCGCGCCCGATGAGGCGTCGCAGTCGAACTTGATCTGGGTGGTGCCCGCCACGACACCGGTGATGAGCGTCGTCGAAGGAACCAGTTGTCCGCCTCCTGACACCGACACACTGCAGGGCAGCGTGGGCGCCGCGTGGGGCTGCACGGTGGCCGCCGAGACGTCACTCGTGATGGTGAGCGCGGCTGCGGCCATTAATGCGATCGACGCGCCGAGCGCGAAGATCGGGGTCCAATGTGATCTCGCGTTGCGTACGCGACGTCGTCCGTTCGGGTTATTCATTGAGTCTCCCTTTGGCTGTGGGTGGGGGTCCAGCGAGCACCGATGTGCCGCTACCTCCACGCTAAGAGGGGTCCGAGGCGAAAGTCTTGTCGACCCCGACCCTGAGCAGTTCACCGATTGGGCGCAATCGCTTCGGTATGAGCGGGCCTTAGCCCTTCACATCAAACTCTCAGATTCGAGTTGCTCATGCGCTCGACTCGTCGCTCCACGCCACGACGCCGCCGCGTACCGAGATCCCGATGTCGCTGTCGCGCGCAGGCAGGTCAATGGCGTGGGAGGTGCGCGCGTGCAAGAAGAGATCGCCCTGCACGTGCGCGCGCAACTTCACCACGGCGTCGTGTCCGTAGAACTCGGTGTCGAGCACCCGCGCGCGCGCCGAGCCGTGTGCGCTGAGCTCGATCTGTTCGGGACGAATGAGCACGAGCAGTCGCGCGCCGTCGCGCATGCCAGAGATCGAGGAGGCGTCCTCGAGCACGAAGCGGCCGATGTCGGTCTCCACGTCGCTGCCCCGCGCGACGCCCTTGACGAAATTGACGTTGCCGAACTCTCGTGCGAGGTCGGGCGTGGCCGGTTTTGCGTACAGAGTGGCGGGCGCGTCGCACTGGCTGATGCGACCCTCACGGATGACGGCCACTTTGTCGGCGAGCGAGAGCGCCTCATCCTGGTCGTGGGTGACCAGGATGGTGGTGGCACCCGCGTCCTTCAAGATGTGGCGCACATCGTGGCGCACGCTCGCGCGCAGACCCGCGTCGAGAGAGGAGAAGGGCTCATCCAAGAGCACCAGGTCGGGATTGATCGCGAGACCGCGGGCCAGGGCGACGCGTTGCTGTTGGCCGCCCGAGAGTTGGTGGGGATAGCGCTCGGCGAGATCGCCCAAGCCCACCATCTCGAGTAGTTCGTTGACGCGCTTGCCGTTGCGCTCAGCCTTGGGTAGCCCAAAGCCAACGTTCATCTTCACCGACAGGTGAGGGAAGAGATTGCCATCCTGGGGTACGTAGCCAATGCGGCGTTTGCGCGAGTCGACGAAGTGGGCGGCGTCATCGACGATCTCTCCGTGCAGTCGCACCGTCCCGGCGTCGGCTCGTTCAAATCCGGCGATGATGCGCAGCAGCGTGGTCTTGCCGCTGCCCGAGGGCCCGAGAATCGAGACGAACGAGCCCTCGTCCACGACGAGATCGAGCCCGCACAGCACCTCTTGGGTCCGAAAGGACTTGACGAGGCCCGAGATGTCGAGTTCGCTCATGTGACCACGTTAGGGACTGGGGTGGCGAGGGCCCGGTGTGGGAGCCGGTCAAAGAACCGTCCGAGCAGGTACGCGGGCAGCGCCGCAATCAGGATGATGACCAACGCGAAGGGCGCGGCTTGGCCGTAGGAGAGGTTCTGCTGGTACGCCCAGAACTGGGTCGCGAGCGTCTGGACGTTGGTCGGAATCAGGATCAGCGTGGCGGTGAGTTCGGTGACACAGCTGAGGAACACCAGACAGAAGGCGGCCCCAAGTCCGGGCCCGACGAGGGGCAGCGTCACGCGGCGAAGCACCTGGGCGCGCGGCACACCCAGTGAGGCCGCCACCTCTTCGAGGGCGAGGGGTGCTTGGCTGACCGACGCGCGAACACCCACGAGCGCCAAGGGAAAGAACATGAGGGCGTAGGCCACGATCAGCAACGGCGCGGTCTCGTAGCCAAAGGAGTCGGCGTGCTGTTCGGAGAAGTATGACAACGCAAGTGCGATGACGATCCCCGGCATGGCCAGGAGAAGAAAAGTCGAACGCGTGAATGCACGCGACCACTTGGTGGGGTACCGCACGACCAGCAGGGCGACCGGCAGGGCCATGAGAGTCGCGAGCAGGGCGGCCCCGGCGCTGTAGA
>DATHNV010000200.1:0-8195 GCA_035485615.1 Acidimicrobiales bacterium | reverse complement strand
GAGCCCGTGGCGTTTGTGCCCTGGGTGACGTGACGCACGGTAGCGACGAATGAGGACAGGGGATCCCACTCGGCGATCACGCGAATCCACGGCTTGAGACCGGCGATAGGCACGAACGTGCCTGCGAGGAATGACAGGGGCAACATGATGGCAAAGCCGATGCCCTGCATCGCGTCGGAGGTCTTGAGCACCATGCCCAGCCACACACCGAACCAGGTGAAGGCGAAAAGGCCCAGCAGGACCAGTCCGACGAGCGCGAGGATCGTGGCGAGGTTGTGGTCCGGACGCCACCCGAGGGCGAGCCCGATACCGGCGACGATGACCAGACCGAGGATCTGCTCGAGTACCTGACCGATGACTTGGGCGCTGATAACCGACAGGCGGGTCACCGGCAGAGAGCGGAACCTGTCCACGACTCCGCTCGCAAAGTCGGTCGCGGTCGCCACACCGGCGCCAATGACGCCAAAGGCCAGACTCTGGCCGATGAGTCCGGGCAACAAGAAGTTCTGGTACGTGATGCCGGGGATGTGAATGGCCGAGCCGAAGATGTAGAGAAACAGCAGCGTGAACATGATCGGCTGGATGGTCACGTCGCTCAGCCGGGTAGGGACGCGGGGAATGGTGCGCAGCCCCCGTGCGACCAACAGTGACGTCTCGCGCACGAAGCGGGTGAAGCTCTTGGGCCGAGCGGGCAGCGCCTCGTAGTCAGCGGGCGCTCGTTCGATTGCGTGGAGTGTTAGGACGCTCATGAGTGGGACTCCTCCAGTTGCGGGGTCCACAAGAGACCCTCATCGTCGTTGTCGGTGTGCGATTGACTGGCCGGCTGCCCGGTGAGGGCGAGGAAGGCGTCATCGAGGGTCGGTCGGCGCAGGGCGATCTCGTCGATCTCGATGTCGACGTCCTTCAGTGCTGCGGCCACGCGAGAGAGGTCCTCCACGTCGTGGGGGGCCGGAATCGAGATCATGCGTTGCTCGGGCGACGGTGTGACCTCGAAGCGAGAGGAGAGGGCGAGGACGAGAGCCTCCATCCCCGCCTGGTCGGCCGCGATGACGTCGACGCGTTGATCACCGATGCGCGCCTTGAGCTCATTTGCGGTACCCGCTGCGGTGGTGCGACCGTGGTCCAAGAGAACGATGTAGTCGGCCAGCGCGTCGGCCTCTTCGAGGTACTGCGTCGTGAGGAACAAGGTGACCCCGGCACCGACCAGTTCGCGAATCGTGTTCCACACCACTTGGCGGCTTCGCGGGTCGAGTCCCGTCGTGGGCTCGTCGAGGATGAGGACCTTGGGCTGGACGACCAGGCTCGCCGCTAAGTCAACGCGGCGGCGTTGTCCGCCCGAGACCGACTTCACGAGCTTGTCGCGAAACTCCTCCATGTCGAAACGCTCGATCAAACTGTCGGTGACGCGAGCGGCCGCGGCGCGGCCGTAACCGCGCAGGCGAGCCATCAGGAGGAGATTCTCTCTCGCGGTGAGGTTGTCCTCGAGCGCGGCGAACTGACCCGTCAGTGAGAGGAGGCTCCGCACGGTGTCGGACTCCTTGACGACGTCGTGTCCGCACACCATCGCGGTGCCGCTCGTGGGCTTGATCAACGTGGCGAGCATGCGCACGATCGTGGTCTTGCCGGCACCGTTCGGGCCCAGTAGCGACACCACGGTGCCGCTGAAAACCTCGAGATCGAAGCTGTTGACGGCGGTGAAGTCGCCGAACTGCTTCGTGAGGCCGTTGGTGACGACGACCAGCTCATTTGATGATCGAGATGACATAGGATCTCCCTTCGCGCAGAAACACTACAGTAACTGAAAAGATTTAGCAACTAGAAAAATAAGAACTTTTCCGGTACAATGGGTGACGTGACGGATTCAGACGACGACATGCTCGCAGGCGCGAGTGACAAGCAACCGGCCGTCCCCGGACTGCGCAGCGATACCAGCGCCCTCCACCAGGGACTTCGTGAGCGTAAGAAGGCCATCATGCGCGAACTCATCTCCAATACCGCCACCCTCATGTTCCTTGAGCGGGGCTTCGACGAGGTCAAGGTCAGCGAGATTGCCGTGGCCTGCGAGGTGTCGGAAAAGACGATCTACAACTACTTCCCCACCAAGGAGTCCCTGGTCCTCGACCGCGAAGAGGACGCCGCAATCGAGCTGCGCAAGGCTCTCGGGCCCGATGGGGAGTTCGCCTCACCGGTGGAGGCGATGGTGGGGGTCCTGCGAACCGAACTCGAGAACTTCGTCACGTACCTGAGCACGACCGACATGACCTCATTCCCCCAGATCGCTGACTTCAACGATCTCATCGACAGCACGCCATCCCTCAAGGCCGCTCGCGCCGACATGATCGAACGCCTCGCCCAGATCGCCGCGGAATCGATGGCCGAGCGCGCCGGCGTCGATCCGAGCGACCCTGAGCCGCAGATTGCAGCCGATGCCCTCACCAGTCTGTGGCGAATCTTCTACCGCGCCATCGTGAAGTACTCGCTTGAGGACATGTCCATGGACGCCCTGCGTGACTCAGTCATGGGCGACGTCGCGCGCGCGGCGCGACTTCTCGATACCGGACTGTGGTCGTTTGGCACGGTCGTGCAAGGCGCGAGCGGTCGCGATGAGTTCGACGCCGCGGCCGACAAATCGATGGAGGCCCGCCAAGAAGTGCTCGCGGCGCTCAAGCAAGCGCGCGCGGCCTGGATCGCCATCAAGACCGAGATGGACAAGCACGCGCACGACGACCACGACACTCCCCGCGGCTCCTATCGCGAGATGCACGACTCCCAACGCGCGCTACACGACGCTCACCGCGAAGCCTTTGAATTTCGCCGCGAGGCGCGTCAACGAGCTCAGGAGATTCGCGAAGAGGCGAGAAAGCACCGCGACGAAGCCCACAAGCGCGGACAGGAACTACGAGACGACGCGCGAAAGCGACGCGACGACGCGCGAAAGTTGGGCGACATCTTGAAAGATGAGATCAAGAAGGAACTCAAGGAAGAAGCTCGCCAGCGCGGCCAGGAACTCAAAGACGCAATCAAGCGAAGCCGCGAGGGCAAGCGCCCCTAACCCCTTATCGCAACGCGATGAGGTGGATGTCCTGGATGCCGTCGGTGCCGCGAAGTTCGTCAAGAACCTCGCTCGGCGTCGGGGCTTCGGTCGAGAGCACCATGAGAGCCGTCTTGGTCTCGGGGTCGGGCCCCACCGCCATCGAAGAGATCGAAATGTCGGCGCGGCCGAGGGCAGTTCCCACGAGTCCGATCATGCCGGGGCGGTCGTCGTTGTGCACGACGAGCATCGAGGAGGCCGGGGCGATCTCCACGGCGTGGTCGTCAACGCTCACGACCCGAGTTTCGAGTCGTGTGCCGATGGTCGTCAACGTGCCCGCCACACTGTGCGCACCGGAGCTGACAGTAATGAGGCTCACGTACTCCGACGAGGCGACCGAGGACACCTCGCGGTACGTGACGTTGTTGGCTTCGGCGAGTTGGGGAGCATTGACGAAGGAGACGCCGTCCAGGCCCGTGGAACTGAGCAGACCCTTGAGCGCACAGAGCGTCAAGATTTTGGTCCCCGCACCAGCGAGTTCACCCTGGTAGGTGACGGTCAGATTCGCAGGCTCGCCGTCCAAGAGTCCCCCGATGAACCGTCCCAGGATCTCGGCCAGTCCCATGAAGGGACTCACGGAGTTGGAGACTTCACCGGCTGACACGTTGACGGCGTAGGGCACGAAGTCGCCCGCGAGCGCAAGTTCGACTTGCTCGGCGATGGTGACGCCCGCCTTGTCTTGGGCTTCGAACGTCGAGGCTCCGAGGTGAGGAACAACCACGACAGAGGGAAGTTCGAAGAGCGGCGACTCGGTGGTGGGCTCCTTTTCGAAGACGTCCAGAGCGGCGCCCTGAACTCGGCCCTCGCGAATCGCCTCGGCGAGATCCGCCTCGTTGACGATCCCGCCGCGGGCGACGTTGATGATGCGCACGCTCGGCTTCACCTTGGTGAAGGACTCCTTGTTCAACAGACCGGTGGTCTCTTTGTTCTTCGGCAGGTGGATTGTGATGAAGTCGCTCTGGGCGAGCAGCGTGTCGAGGTCAACCAACTCCACGCCCATGTGACGGGCACGCTCCTCGCTGATGAAGGGGTCGTAGGCGATCAAGCGCATGCCAAAAGCGTTGGCGCGCTGGGCAACGAGTGCACCAATCTTGCCCAGTCCCACCACACCGAGTGTCTTGCCGTGCAGCTCGACGCCCTCCCACTTGCTGCGCTCCCACTTGCCGTTCTTGAGAGCACCGTGCGCTTGGGGAATGTTGCGCGCCTGCGCCAGGAGCAACGCCATCGTTTGCTCGGCCGCCGACAGGATGTTCGAGACGGGAGCGTTAACCACCATCACGCCCAACTCGGTCGCGCGCGCGACGTCGACGTTGTCAAGGCCGATGCCCGCACGTCCCACGACCACCAGATCGCTCGCGGCCTCCAAGGTGGCCGCGTCCACCTGCGTGGCCGAACGAATGATCAGCGCGTGAGCTCCGGGGACTGCTTCGAGCAGCTGGGCGGGCGTGAGGCCAAGTTGGATGTCGACCTCGTGGCCCGCGTTGCGTAGCTTTTGGAGACCCGAATCAGCAATCTCCTCGGTAACTAGAACTCGGGCCACGGCGCACCTTTCACGTGAAAGAAAACAGATTACGGGTCGATCGAGCGAACTCAGCCCGCGGCGACGAAGTCTCGCCAGCGATCGAGCCCCTCTATCAGGTCATCGTCGCCGAGCGCGTAGCTGAGTCGCGCGTAGCCCGGTGCGCCAAAGGCCTCACCGGGCACCACGGCAATCTGGATCTCGTCCAGCAGGAGCGCGGCCAACTCGGCGGAGGAGTTCGCGACGCGACCGCCCAGAGAACGGCCCAAGAGCCCGGTCACGTTGGGAAAGCCGTAGAACGCACCATCGGGTTGCGTGCACGACACGCCCTCGATCGAGTTCAGCATCGACACCATGGTCTTGCGACGACGGTCGAAGACCTCTCGCATCTCGGCGACGGCCATGAGGTCGCCCGTGAGCGCCGCGACCGCCGCGCGCTGGGAGATATTCGAGATGTTCGATGTGGTTTGGCTTTGGTAGTTGTACGCGGCCTCCATCACATCGGGTGCGCTGATCATCCAACCAATGCGCCACCCGGTCATCGCGTAGGACTTGGCCACCCCATTCACCACGATCCAGCGATCACCAAGTTCGGGTGAGACAACGGGCAGCGACACCGTTCGAGCGTCGCCGTAGGTCAAGTGCTCGTAGATCTCGTCACTCAGTACCCAGATGTCGTTCTCGGCCGCCCAGCGCCCGATCGCGACCACGTCGTCGTGGCCGAGAACCGCCCCCGTCGGGTTCGTCGGGGAGTTAAAGATGAGCATCTTGGTCTTGGGCGTGCGAGCACGCTCCAGTTCCTCGACGGTGACGTGAAAGCCGTTGGCCTCACTGCTCAGTACCGGTACCGGTGTCGCACCCGCGAGGTACACCGACTCGGGATAGGTCGTCCAAAAGGGCGCGGGGATCAAGACTTCGTCGCCCGGGTTGAGCACGGCAATGCAGGCCGTTGCCACGGCGTGCTTGCCTCCGTTGGTCACCAGAACCTGACCCGACGCGACATTTAGTCCGCTGTCGCGCATGGATTTGAGCGCGATCGCCTCTCGCAACTCGGGCAGACCAGGTGTCGGCGTGTACTTGTAGTTGACCGGGTCGTAACACGCTTTAGCCGCCGCCTCGACGATGTGCACCGGCGTGGGAAAATCTGGTTCGCCCGCGCCAAACCCGATCACGGGCTCGCCCTTGGCCTTGAGAGCCTTGGCCTTCGCGTCCACCGCCAACGTGGCGCTGGGGGCCAGTCCGTTCAAGAGGTCACTTACTCTGGCGCTCACTGAATGGCTCCGATCGATTTTCCGTAAGAATAAGTCTATGAGTTCCCCCAACTTCCCCCCGATCCCTGCTGACCTTCTACCCCGCGACGGCCGATTCGGCTCGGGTCCCTCGAAGATTCGACCCGAGCAGATCGCCTCTCTCGCCGCCGATGCGTCGACGTTCTTGGGCACGTCGCATCGACAAGCCACAGTGCGGAACAAGGTCGGCGACATTCGCGAAGGACTGCGTGCGCTGTTCACGTTGCCCGACGGATACGAAGTTCTGCTCGGCAACGGTGGGACCACGTGCTTTTGGGACGCGGCGACGTTTCACCTCATTGACGAGAAGTCCCAGCACCTGAGCTTTGGGGAGTTCTCCTCCAAGTTCGCCAGCGCCGCGAAGGAAGCTCCGCACATCAAGGATCCCTCAATCATCACGAGCGACGTCGGCACGCATCCCGTGGCGATCGCCGACGAGAGTGTGGACCTCTATGCGCTCACGCACAACGAGACGTCGACCGGCGTGATGATGCCCATCACTCGACCCGAGGGAGCGCGCGGCCTCGTCGCGGTGGACGCCACGTCGGGTGCTGGAGCACTGCCCATTGATCCTTCCCAGTTCGACTGCTACTACTTCGCCCCACAGAAGTCTTTTGCGTCGGACGGCGGACTGTGGATCGCGTTGTGCTCACCCGCGGCCGTCGAGCGCATCGAAACCCTGGCGACGTCGGGACGCTGGACGCCGGCGTTCTTCGACCTGAAGATCGCCCTCGATAACTCGCGCCTGAATCAGACCTACAACACGCCCGCCCTCGCCACGTTGCACCTCTTGGCATCACAGATCGCGTGGTTCAACGACAATGGCGGTCTGGCGTTTTCGACGGGTCGCTCGCGCACGTCCGCCGAGATCCTCTACACCTGGGCCGAGGCATCCGACTTCGCGACGCCATTTGTCACCAAGCCCGAGGATCGAAGCATGGTCGTGGGAACCATTGACTTTCGTGATGACATCGACGCCATGCAGATCGCCTCGATCCTGCGCGCGAACGGCGTGGTCGACACCGACCCCTACCGCAAGCTCGGCCGCAACCAGCTGCGCGTGGCGATGTTCCCGAGCATCGACTCCGAAGACGTCGCGTCGTTGTGCGCGTGCATCAACTGGATCGTCGGCAACCTCTAGGCGACGGTCTCAGACGGTGCTGCGCGCGATGACCTCGAGGTCGCCGCTCGCGACCCGCACGACGTTGTAGGTCGAGCCGTTCTGGCTTGCGGCTCCCCCGTGGCGCCCGTCGGGCGTCAGGCACAAGGTGCGCAGTTCTGAGTGAAACCGGTCGGGCAGGGCCCCGGCCTGAGCGAGCATGGCTCGACAGGCCTGATCAGGGCTGTCACCGCGCGCGAGGTTGTCGACCACCTCGCGGGCTCCCGTGACACGCATGCTCAGTTCGCCGCGTCCCGTGCAGGCGGCCGCACCGTAGCGAACGTCGCTGTAGTTACCCGCGCCGGGAAGCGACGAGTCCCCCACGCGCCCCGGGTACTTCCAGGGATACCCACTCGTCGAGACGCCACATACGAGTTCACCGGCGTCGTCCAACGCGAGGACGTTGACCGTGCCCCACGGCCCGTCGTGGGGCTGAAATCGATTGACGAGCTCGATCGCGGCCTCGCGATAGGCCTCGTCGCCGGACGTCGCTCGCGTATTTTCGCCCTCGACTGAGTCGTCGGAGTGCACGAGTGCGTTACGAAAGAGTTGGCGCGCCTCATCGGTCAACAGGTCGCTGCGTTCGAATCCGCACTCCTCGGCGAAGAGTTCGGCCCCCTCGCCCACCAACAGGCAGTGCTGAGGAAGACGCACCAACATCGCCCGAGCGATCGAGATGGGATGGGCGAAGCCCTTGACTGCCCCGACGCCGGCAAACGCCCGCGTCGAACCGATCATGAGCGAGGCGTCGAGTTCCACGTCGCCGCGTGCGTTTGGTAACCCGCCCGTGCCGATGTAGTGATCGTCACGGTTGTCCTCGCACAGACGCAGCGCCGCTTCGACGGCGTCCAGCGCGCTCGCCCCGTCTTTGAGGAGTCTCGCTCCTTCGATGAGCCCGACTTCACTGCGCTCACTGCCGATGATGATGGGCGTCACCTTCACCCGATCTCCTTTGATCGATGACTTTCGCCCGTCGCTTCACGGACGCTGCTACTCGTCGGTGTCGCCGCCCGAGATCTCTGAGACCTTCTGCTTGCCCGCCGAGACGAAGGGCATCATCTCGCGCAACGTGGCGCCGATTTTCTCAATCGGGTGATTCTTGCCGGCTTCACGAAGTTCGCGGTACCGGGGACGACC
>DATHNV010000199.1:0-5083 GCA_035485615.1 Acidimicrobiales bacterium | reverse complement strand
GGCGACACCGTCGTCTACTCCAAGTACGGCGGAACCGAGATCACCGTAGACGGTGAGGACCTGCTGATTCTCTCCGGCCGCGACGTACTGGCGACCATCTCTAAGTAGTTCGGGACGAGTACTCGCCCCCTCATTCAAACGAAGGAACTGTTATGTCAAAGCTATTGAAGTTCGACGAAGACGCCCGACGCGGCCTGGAGGCCGGCGTCGACAAGTTGGCCGACGCAGTCAAAGTGACGCTGGGACCGAAGGGTCGCAACGTGGTCATTGGCAAGAAGTACGGCGCGCCGACCATCACCAACGACGGTGTGTCGATTGCTCGCGAGATCGAGCTCGAGGACCCGTTCGAGAACATGGGCGCGCAGCTCGTCAAGGAAGTCGCAACCAAGACCAACGACGTGGCCGGTGACGGTACGACGACCGCGACAGTGCTTGCTCAGGCGCTCATCAAGGAAGGCCTGCGCAACGTCGCGGCCGGTGCGAGCCCCTCGGGTCTGAAGCGCGGTATCGAAAAGGCCGTCGCGGCGGCCGTGGCCTCCATCGCCGATCAGGCCCAAGAAGTCTCGGGCAAGACCCAAATCGCTCAGGTCGCGACCATCTCGGCCGCCGACGCAGCGATCGGTGAGACGATTGCCGACGCGATCGACAAGGTCGGCAAGGACGGCACCGTTACTGTCGAAGAGTCGAACACGTTCGGTATCGAGCTCGAGCTCACCGAAGGTATGCAGTTCGACAAGGGCTACCTGTCGCCGTACTTCGTGACCGACCCCGAGCGCCAAGAGGCCGTCTTGGAAGACGCGTACATCCTCTTCACCAGCGGCAAGATCTCAGCCGTGCACGATCTCGTGCCCGTGCTCGAGAAGGTCATGCAGGCCGGTCGTCCGCTCTTGATCGTCGCCGAAGACGTCGAGGGCGAAGCGCTCGCGACGTTGGTCGTGAACAAGATTCGCGGCACGTTCACGTCGGTCGCCGTGAAGGCTCCCGGATTCGGCGAGCGTCGCAAGGCGATGCTCCAAGACATGGCGATCCTCACGGGCGGCACCGTGATCTCCGAAGAGATCGGGCTCAAGCTCGACTCGGCCACCGTTGACCTCCTGGGCAAGGCTCGTCGCATCGTGGTGACCAAGGACGCCACCACACTCGTTGACGGTGACGGTTCCAAGGAAGACGTTGCGGGTCGCGTGGCTCAACTCAAGCGTGAGATCGACGACACCGACTCGGACTGGGACCGCGAGAAGCTCCAAGAGCGTTTGGCCAAGTTGGCGGGCGGCGTGGCCGTCGTCAAGGTGGGTGCCGCGACGGAAGTCGAGCTCAAAGAGAAGAAGCACCGCATCGAGGACGCTCTCAGCGCGACGCGTGCCGCGATCGACGAGGGAATCGTCGCTGGCGGCGGTACGGCGCTCGTGCGTGCGCGTGGATCGGTCGACGCTCTCATCGCCACGTTGAGTGGTGACGAGGCGACGGGTGCGCGCATCGTGGCGAACTCACTCGAGTCGCCCCTGCGTCACATCGCCAGTAACGCGGGTTACGAGGGCGCAGTCAAAGTCCGCGAGGTTGCCGACGCCAAGGGCTCGGTGGGTCTCAACGCCGCGACCGGTGTGCTCGAGGACCTCGTCAAGGCGGGCGTCATCGACCCCGCCAAGGTCACTCGTTCCGCACTGCAGAACGCCGCATCCATTGCGGCATTGCTACTCACCACTGAGGCCATCGTGGCCGATAAGCCCGAGCCGGCGTCGGCTCCGATGGGCGACGGCGGTATGGGTGGGATGGGCGGCATGATGTAATCGTCGGTCATTCGACACTCACAACAGCCGGGCTTCGCGCCCGGCTGTTGTGCTTTTCGGCCTGATTCTGGGTGGCGCAGGGAACCGCCCAGCGCGAGCGGACACTATTTAACGTGGACCAATACCCCGCCTTCAGCGATCTGGAACTGTGGCGGCTCGCCTCGGTCGAACCCGACGCCTTCGGCGAACTGTTCCGTCGCCACGCCCGGGCCGTGCACGCCGTGTGCTTCTGGCGTACGGCGAGTGCCGCGACCGCGGATGACCTCACGAGCGTGGTCTTTCTGGAGGCCTGGCGATTGCGCGACCGCGTCACCATCACCGGAGATTCGGTGTTGCCCTGGCTGTTGGGTGTCGCCAACAACTGTGCGCGCAACGCCGAACGCTCCGCCCGCAGATATCGTCAGGCCCTCGAGCGACTCCCGCGGGTCGACGCGCGCGGCGACGAAGACGAACAAGTCGATCGCCTAGACGCCGAAGTCTCGATGTCGTTCGTAAAGAGAGCCCTCGATGCGCTCTCCGACTCCGAGCGCGATCTCGTGGTGCTCGTCCTGTGGAGCCAACTGACCTACGAAGAAGCCGCCGTCATGCTCAAGATCCCGGTGGGCACCGTTCGCTCGCGGGTCTCGCGGCTGCGCGACAAACTCCAGCACTCTCTCATTGCCCTCAACACCATGGAAAAGGAGTCATCATGATCAACGGACCGAGTAGCCCGCGCACGCCGGTATTGGACGACGCGTGGATCGAGTCGCGCCGAGCGTACCTGGTGAAGGAGATCGTGCCGAGTGCTCCGCGACACCGATCTCGACGCGTTCTGGTAGGCGCGAGTGGCGCGCTCGCCGCTTCGGCCGCGCTCGCCGTCGGCGTCTTCGGACTGGGGGCCTCACCCGCCTTTGCGGGTTGGACGGCACAACCGACGACCACGTCACCCGATGTGCTGGCGCCGGCCGAGGCCGCGTGCGCCCAAGAGGCGTCGTCGATCGCCGCAAACAATCCTGAGTATGGGTCGCTGGCGCCGGTGGCGTTGACCGACTCGCGCGGTCCCTACACGCTCATCGTCTACGGGCAGAGTCCCAATCCCTCGATCTGTGTCAGTGGCAACGGGTTCACCGCCTTGAGCGAGAGCACCGGTTCGGGCGTCGGTTCGGGAGTCTCTTCCATCACGGGCTCGAGTGGCCAGTCGGGCCAGGGCGTGGCGACACATGAAGGCTCATCGCACGCGAGCGTGGCCGTGACGCCGACGCCCGGGCAGGCGGCGATCGAAAACACATTCACCATGAGCGGAAATGGCGCGCCCTTCAGCGTGGTCGAGGGCGTCGTGGGGACAGACGTCGGTCAGGTTGACCTCGTGCTGAGCGACGGAACGAACGTCGGCGCCACGGTCGGCAACGGAACCTTCGTGGCGTGGTGGCCGGGCGATGCCTCGGTGACGTCCACCCAAGTCACCTCAGCCGCGTCCAGCTGAGAGGGCCGGCGTCGCGTCTATTCCGTTGCTTCGACGGCGACGTGCGGCACGACTCGTTCCAACCACTTGGGCATGTACCAGTTGGCCTTGCCGATGAAGTGCATCAGTGACGGAACGAGCACGGTGCGGATGATGAACGCGTCGATCAGTACCGCGCCACCGAGTCCGACGCCAAACTCCGCGATGATCCTCTCGCCGCCGACCGCAAAGGAGAGAAAGACGCAGATCATCACGAGGGCGGCCGCGGTGATCACGCGGCCCGTGTTGGCCTGTCCACGGATGATGGCTTCTTCGTTGTCGTTGGTGTTCAGCCACTCCTCGTGCATGCGAGAGACCAAGAACACCTGGTAGTCCATGGAGAGTCCGAAGAGGATCGCAATCATGATGATCGGTAAGAAGGACTCGACCGGACCGGTACCCGCGCCCAAGAGCGAGGCTCCCCACCCCCATTGGAACACCGCTACCACCAGACCGAAGGAGGCGCCGACGGCGAGGAGGTTCATGACCGCCGCCACCAGCGGCACCACGACGCTGCGAAACGCCACCATGAGCAGCAGGCAACCGAGCAAGACGATCACGCCCACGAACAACGGAAGCTTGCCGGTCAGGACGGACGCGAAGTCCGCGAAGATCGCAGTGATGCCTCCCACGTAGATCTTGGTATGCGAGGTCGCGGTGGCTCGGGGAATATACGTGTTGCGGATCTCGTTGATCAGGTCCGTTGTTTTCGTGCTTTGCGGACTGGTTGTCGGGGTGAGTTGGATGACCCCGACCGTGCCTTTGGGATTGGTGAAGAGCGGTTCGATCTCGGCCACGCCGGGCTTGCCCTTGAGCATCGCGTCAAGGTGGTTCATCGTGGCCTTGTCGCGGGGACTGTTGATGGCTCCCACGATGTCGAGCGGGCCATTAAATCCGGGACCAAATCCTTGGGCGAGAAGGTCGTAGGCCAAACGAGTCGTCGAGGTCGTGGGATCGGTACCCGCGTCGGAACTGCCCAGCTGCAGGGAGAAGAACGGCACGATGATCAGCACGATGACCGCGAGCGCGCCCAGGGTGAGCGACTTGGGGTGGCGCGCGACGTAGTGGGCCCAACGCTGCCAGGGGCCCGAGACCACGATCGGCCCGGGTCCGTTCTCGGCGAGGGAGCGGCGCTCGCGGCGACTGAGAACGCGATTTTTTTGAAATCCGAGCAAGGAGGGCAGCAAGGTGACCGACGCCAACATCGTGACGAGCACCGCCAGCGAAGCGGTCACCGCCACGCCGTTCAAGAACGACAGGCCGAGGACCAGCATGCCCAACAGAGCGATGCAGACCGTCGATCCCGCAAAAAGCACGGCCCGGCCCGAGGTGTTGATGGACGTGGCGACGGCGTCTTCCACCGAACAGCCACGTTTCAACTCCTGTCGCGATCGAGTCACGATGAACAGCGCGTAGTCGATTCCCACACCGAGACCGATGAGCGAACCGAGAATCGGTGCAAAGTTGGCGATAGCGAGCACGTGGCTTAAGAGGACGCCGCCAGCCAGCGAGATTCCGAGCGCGAACAGGGCAATCCCCAAGGGCAGGAGCATGGCGAAGATCGAACCGAAGGCGAGCACGAGGACGACGGCCGTGGCGATAATGCCGACGAACTCATAGGGACTGCCGGTCTTTGACGAGAGGTCCTCAATCGCGTTCCCACCGAACTGGACCTCGAGGGAGGAAGTGCGCAGTTTCGATGCCTCGGTGACGACCGCTTGAATCTGGGGATTCGTGAGGACGTTGGCGTTCTGGGTGAAGTGCACCACGGCGTAGGCGATGTGCCCGTTTTTGGAGATCTGACTGGTGCCGACGCACG
>DATHNV010000198.1:0-2369 GCA_035485615.1 Acidimicrobiales bacterium | reverse complement strand
GTTCGGGTAGTCGTACGTCGGCACCCAGTAGCGCGTGTCCTCGGTCTCGCCCTGAGTCCAGACGATGTGGCGCCGGTCGATGAAGTAGGCGCCTTTCTTTGGCCGGAGGGTTTCGTAGGCCACGGTGAACGTCTGCGCGATCGCCGGCGTGAGCGATGCCGGCACGCGGACGGTGAGCGTGTGGCCGTCGTAGCTGTGCGCGAGGGGCTTGCCGGTGGCCGACGTGACGGCGCCGATGGTCATGTCGACGGCGTCGAGCGCCACGTCGCGCGTGGGCGTCCCTGCTCCCGGCGCGTCAGGGAGCCCGGCGACCGTCAGGGTTGTCGACCCAACGACCGCGTGCCGTCGCCAGTCGAACTCGACGTGGACGACCTGGTGCTTGATCTGGAAGGTGCGAACGCGTTCGGCGTGCGCGACGCCTTGGGGGAGGTCACCCCACCTGATGAGCGCGCTCGTGTCTTGGACGAGCGTGAGTGCGAGCAGGAGGTGGAGCATGGCTCAGTCGGCGGCGACTGTGCCGAAATCGTAGCCTGGGACGGAAATGCGGGGGATGGGCTGGCCGAGCAGGCGCTCGATGGTGCGGACCATGGCGATTTCGTCGGTGGACATAAAGGTGTAGGCGTCGCCGGTGGCGGCCGCGCGACCCGTGCGGCCGATCCGGTGGACGTAATCTTCGGGTTGCTGCGGGACGTCGTAGTTGATGACGTGCGAGATGCCGGAGATGTCGAGTCCGCGCTGCGCGATGTCAGTAGCGACGAGGACGCGGACCTTGCCCGACTTGAAGTCTTCGAGGGCGCGCGTGCGTTGGGGCTGCGATTTGTCGGCGTGCATCGCTGTGGCGTCGATGCCGGCGTGCTCGAGGTGTCGCACGACGCGGTCGGCGCCGTGTTTGGTGCGGGTGAAGACGAGCACGGAATCCATGCTGGCCTGGCGGAGCAGCTCGACGAGGAGCTCGCTCTTTTTTTCGCGCGGCACAGGGTAGACCGCGTGCGTCACGGTGCTCGCGGCCATCGAGCGGCGGCCAACCTGGACCACGACGGGCTTCCGCAGGTACTTGCGGGCGAGCGCTTCGACTTCGGGGGGCATCGTCGCGCTAAAGAGTAGCGTTTGCCGGTAGCGCGGGATCTGGTCGACGATGCGGTTGATCTGGGGGGCGAACCCCATGTCGAGCATGCGGTCGGCTTCGTCGAGGACGAGGATCTCGAGGTCGTCGAAGACGACGTTCTGGCGCTCGAGGTGGTCGAGCAGTCGTCCCGGTGTCGCGACGACGATATCGACGCCGTGGCGGAGTTTTTTCTCTTGGGGTTCGAGGGCGACTCCCCCGTAGACTGCGGCGACAGTCAACTTCGTCGTGCGGCTATAGGTCGTACAGCTTTCCTCGACCTGCGCCGCGAGCTCGCGCGTCGGGGTGAGGATGAGGGCGCGTGTGCGTTGTGGCCCGTCGAGCAGCCGATCGATGATCGGGAGCGTGAACGCTGCGGTTTTGCCGGTGCCTGTTTGGGCCAGTCCGATCAGGTCGCGTCCGCGGAGGGCCAGCGGGATCGCGTCGCGTTGGATCGGCGTCGGGTGGGTATAGCCGACGTCGCGCACGGCGGTCAACACCTCGGGCCTTAAGCCCAACGTGTCGAACGTGTCTTCAGTTGTAGTGTCATCCATATGAGTACTACGAAGATAGCGCCGCCAAGCGCAAGATCATACTGCGAGTATCAGACTGGCTCGATTGGGCGGCCGAGTAGGCGGGCGATGAGGCCGAGTCGAAAGGTGACGTCGGACCAGCGTTCTTCGCCGTCGGTGGCGGATTCGAGCGGGTAGGTTGGCCACGCGTAGGCGTTTGTGGTGTTGGGCGTGGCGAAGCCTTTATGTGGGTGCCAGATCCCGCTGCGATCGCGGTCGTCGAGGAACCGTTCGAACAGTTTGAGCCAGTTCTCGTGCCGTCGGAGGTAGCCGAGTCGGGCGAGGGTCTCCATCCACATGAGGGCGAAGGGGACGTCGGCGTCGACGACGTTGCGGTGGGGGAGAAGGTCGCCGAGTACGAGGTGTGGCTGGAGGAGGATATCCGTGCCCACGACTTGGGCGGATTCCTGGCGTGGGAGGGGCTGGGTCAGGAAGAGGTAGAGGCGTTCGACGTGCTCGTGGTGTTCACTGCGAAATTGCGGCATGAACGCGAGCATGGTGAGCGCGTGGATCGAGGGCGGCGCCGCTTCGGGGGCGAGGACTTGGCGGTTGCCGACGCGGATCCACGGTTTTTGGGCGAGCGGCGACTTGAGGTAGGAGTTGATGCGTTCGATGATGCGGCGTGCGGCGCCGCGGAGGCGTGGGTCGGCCTCGTATCCGGCTTGGGCGAGTGCGCTGGCCGCGGCTTCGCGGAG
>DATHNV010000197.1:0-3389 GCA_035485615.1 Acidimicrobiales bacterium | reverse complement strand
TTCTACGGCGGGTCGTACTTTGTTGATCCGCGCGGACAGATCATCGGGGAGTCGGCGTCGGACAGCGTCGACGAGGTGATCGTGCGCGACCTGGACATGGGCCTGCTGACCGAGGTGCGACACACGTGGGCCTTCTACCGTGACCGTCGACCTGACAGTTACGGCAGCCTGGTCGCTCCGTAGCGTTCGACGAAGAGTGGTGCGCGTATGAAGATTCTCATCAGCGGTGGAACGGTGGTGAACTCAACGGGTCCCTTCGTGGCCGACGTGCTCATCGACGGCGAGCGCATCGCGGCCCTCGTGGACCCCGACTCCAGTGCCAGCGCGTCGTGGCGCGAGAGCGCCGATCGCGTGATTGACGCGACCGACCTCTACGTCGTGCCGGGCGCGATTGACTCACACACCCACATGGAGATGCCCTTTGGGGGGACGCACTCGGTGGACACGTTCGAAACCGGCACGCGCGCCGCGGCGTTTGGTGGCACGACGACCATCATCGACTTCGCGATTCAGACCCGGGGACAGAGCCTGCGCGAGGGACTCGAAAAGTGGCACGCCAAGGCCGACGGCAACTGCGCGATTGACTATGGCTTTCACATGATCGTCTCGGACGTCAACGAGTCGTCGCTCAAGGAGATGGACGGCGTCGTCGACGACGGCGTCTCGAGTTTCAAGCTCTTTATGGCGTACCCGGGCGTGTTCTACTCCGATGACGGCCAGATCCTCCAGGCGATGCAGCAGGCCTCGGGCAACGGGGCGACGATCATGATGCACGCAGAAAACGGGATCGCCATCGACGTCTTGGTGGCCCAATCGCTGGCCCGCGGTGAAGGTGATCCACGGTTCCACGCCTCCACGCGCCCGGCGCTGTTCGAGGGCGAGGCGACCAATCGAGCGATCCAACTCGCGCGCGTCGCCGGGGCTCCGCTCTACATCGTGCACCTCTCGGCCAACGAAGCACTCGAACAAGTCGTGGCGGCGCGCGACCGCGGACAGAACGTCTTCGCCGAAACCTGTCCGCAGTATCTCTTTCTGTCCGAAGACGATCTGGCGCGCGAGGGCTTTGAGGGCGCCAAGTTCGTCTGCTCGCCACCCCTTCGGGCGGAGCACAACCACATTGACCTGTGGCGGGGGCTTCGCACCGATGATCTCAGTGTCGTGTCCACCGACCACTGTCCGTTCTGCTTTAAGGAGCAAAAGGAATTGGGCATCGGTGACTTTTCCAAGATCCCTAACGGCATGCCGGGCGTCGAGCACCGCTTCGATCTCATCTTCCAGGGTGTGGATCAAGGCAGGCTGTCACTCGAGCGTTGGGTGGAGGTGTGCTCGACCACCCCGGCGAGGCTCTTTGGTCTCTTCCCGAAGAAAGGCGTCCTCGCGCCGGGATCCGACGCCGACGTCGTGCTCTACGACCCCAAGGCCACCCAGACCCTCTCGGCGGCCACCCACCACATGAACGTCGACTACTCGGCCTATGAGGGGATGACGCTCACGGGCCAAGCGGTGTGCGTACTGTCGCGCGGCGAGGTCGTCGTCGAGAACCACACCTACGTGGGCACACCGGGGCGCGGTCAGTTTCTCGCGCGTGGCCTCAACGGCTACCTGCGATAGTCGCCGCGTCCGAGAGGAGAGTCATGGAATTCGGTCTCGTGGCCCAGACGAATGCGCCGGCGCGTGACGTCGTGGAGTTAGCCAAGCGCGCAGAAGACGCCGGCTTCACTCACTTTTGGACCTTTGATTCCTGCGTCTTGTGGCAGGAGCCGTTCGTCATTTACTCCCAGATCCTTGCGAACACCTCATCGATCATCGTCGGGCCGATGGTGACCAATCCGGTGACCCGCGACTGGTCCGTCACGGCTTCGCTCTTTGCCACCCTGAACGAAATGTACGGGGACCGCACGATCTGTGGAATTGGCCGGGGCGATTCGGCGCTGCGCGTCACCGGCGGCAGTCCCGCGTCGCTCGACACGTTGAGTGAGTCCATCGGCGTCATTAAAGGTCTGGCCGAGGGTCGCGAGGTCACCTTCAACGGCCGAGCGGTCAAGATTCCCTGGGTCGAGAACGGCAAGTTGGACGTTCTGATGGCGGCCTACGGACCCAAAGCCTTGGCCGTGGCCGGGGCCAAGGCCGATGGCCTCATCATGCAGTTGGCCGATCCCTTCATCGTCCAGTGGGCGAGCGAGCAAGCTCTGGCGGCCCGCGCCACGGCGGGACTGATGACGAGCGACTACCGCGTCGTCGTGGCCGCACCCGCGTACGTCGGTCGGGACCTCGCGCACCAACGCGACCAGGTGCGGTGGTTTGGCGGCATGGTGGGTAACCACGTGGCGGACATCGTGGGCCGCTACGGCGCGGAGTCCTCGTTCGTTCCCCAGGCGCTCACCGACTACATCGCGGGACGCAAGGGATACGACTACTCGCATCACGGACGCGCGGACAATCCTGACGTCGACTTCGTGCCCGACGAGATCATCGATCGATTCTGTGTGCTCGGCGACGTGCAGGCGCATCGCGACAAGCTCAGCGAGCTCTCCGAGTTGGGGGTCGATCAGTATTCCCTCTACCTGATGCACGACGATCCCGAAGGGACCATTACCGCGTACCGCGACCAGATCATCGGACAGGTCTGACCTACGGAGCGGGAAGTGCGGGATCGCGGCGGTACTTCACGACGATCGCGGCTGCGCGCGCGATTGACTCCACGACAGCCAGCGCGATACCGCCGGTGAGCAGGTAGGTCACGAACTCGTTGTGGAGGTGCGAGATCGATGACTCGGCAATGCGCAGAACGAGCAGCAATCCGAGGAGTCCATACTCCATGGCGCTGCGGCGAAAGACGACGCTGTGCGACTCCTTGACCGCACGCACGTACATCACTCTCGCGCGAGCCATCCCGATGGGAACGCCCACGCCAGCGCCAATGAGAGCGGCGACCACGTGGCCGTCGCTGCGCGACATGAGACTCCAGAGGACCGAACCGATGAGCACGATGCTCACCAGGGGGTCGAGCGTGGTGATGGCCAGTGGGCGGAGCCGTTCGCCCTTATTAAGGACCACGTCGCGATTCTGGCGAATGCTACGACTGCGCAGGATCGCGATGAATATGAGCACCGCTAAGACCAGGTAGCCGCTGTCGCTGGCCCCGCTCGATGAACTACTCACAAAGCAGGTCGGGACTTACCAGCGCCGGTCGGCGTGCAGATCCCGCACGGCCCTCCAGTGTTGTCGCCAGCGCACCGCGCGCTGATCGGCGCGCTGGCGCTCCTGGGAGGCCAGTTTCTTGGCGATCTTCTTCAGTTGCGGCTGCTCGGTGGCGATGTCGCGGAACCAGTTCGAGGCGATGACCATGTCGTGCTGCTTGCCGAGGTACTTCTGCATGTAGTCCAGGC
>DATHNV010000196.1:0-2122 GCA_035485615.1 Acidimicrobiales bacterium | reverse complement strand
CTCGGCGGTCGAGTCGCGGCAGGTCGAGGTTGGCTTCCTCGTCGCCCGACTTGCTGACACTCATGAAAACAATTATAGTGGCTTCATGACCATCCACACCGACGCCCCCCGCGAGCTCGCACCCGACTCTCTGGAGGCGACCCACGCACTCGAACTCCTCTTCAAAGAAGCCAAGGCGCGTCAGCGCCGACGTCGCCTTCGCTGGCTGACGTTTGCTCTCGCAGGCGTTGTCGCGATTGGGGTGTTGGTGGGTGTGACGTACCGCGCGGGCGGATCGCCGCCGCGCGGCTCGAACGGTGACGCACCTCTGGCCGTGAAGACCAGCGCGAAGGTGCTCACGTGCACCGGTGCCAAAGTCGTTCGCCCGGCCAACTACATCGTGACGTGCGCCGACGCGGGCGTTCAACTAACCAAGACGAAGTGGTCGACGTGGAACGCCAGTGAAGCCAATGGCACCACGGACTTCGCCATGAACTTCTGCAAGCCCTACTGCGCGGCGTCGCCGATCACGTACTTTCCGAACAGCCCGGTGCACTTCAGTGCACCCCTGTCCACGAAGAACGGGACGCTTTTTTCGCTCCTCACGGTTCGTTACGAGTACAAGGGCGCGTCACACCTGTTCCGCTTTTCCTTCAAGGGAGATCCTTCCTTCGCGAAGTGATTCCTGCGGTGCGTCGAACATTTTTCGTCGTCATTTGAAAGACCTACGTTTTCTATTGACAAAGTAGAGATTAGTTCGTAGCGTGTACCCAGGTCCGTTCGGATCGTGGCGCGCAGCGGTGACCCCCCTCCCACACGCGACCGAGACGAGAACGTGCGGATCAAAGGGTTCGTGGATGGATCCGGGACGTCGTGGCCCCGGATCCATCCACGAACATTGACGCCATGAGTCGACGCGATTGCTCAGATTCTTATGTCCTGACGGTAAAGTCATCAGCACTTGCGCGTGTGCAGATATAAGGAGTGTTGATGGCTAGTCCTGCCTTAGCGGATCGACGACTACGAGAGATCGAACGGGTGGATGACACCGGACGAGCCATGACTCGCGGCGGTGTCGCGAGCGCGCTGGCGATCCTGGGACTCTTCGGCATCATCGGTGCAGCCTTTGGCTGGCACGAGGGGGCGGGCGGCTACGTGACGAACCGCACCGAGACGCTGATTATCGTCGCCATCATTGCGGCCCTGGTCTTGTCCTTCGTCATCATCTCGCGACCCAAGTTGGCCAAATCGCTCGGCATCGTCTACGCGATTCTCGAGGGTTTTGCCGTCGGGGTCATCTCGGCGGCGTATAACGCGCAGTATCACGGCATCGTTCTCGAAGCGGTCGGCGCCACCTTCGGCGTCGCGCTGTGTGTCTGGTTCCTCTACGGCACGGGCCTCATCAAGGTGACCGCACGCGTGACGCGCGTGATCACGATGGCGGTTTTGGGCGCCATGGTCTACTACGGCGTGACGCTGCTCGTTTCGCTCTTTGGGGGACCGAACTTCAACAGCTCGGGTGGCGTGCTCGGTATCGGCGTGTCGCTCGTGCTCGCGGTGGTTGCCGCCTCCACGTTCCTGCTGGACTTCGATCGCATCGACAAGCTCATTGCGATGCGTGCGGACCGCGAGTACGACTGGTACGGCGCATTCGGTCTGCTGATCAGTTTCATCTGGCTCTACCTCGAGATCCTCAACATCCTCGGGAGACTTCGCGGCGGCGGCGGGACGGTTCGGCGTTAGCCAGTCGAGTCACGGTGCTAGAGCACGCTCCCGACAGTTCTTTCGGGGAGGTATCTAGTTAGCGCACTTGTGCGCGGCTTTGCGCTCAGACACTCGCCGGGGCTGCAGAGTTAGTTCAGTTTCAGGCATTCAGGGCAGGTGACCTCTCCCATGCCACCAGTCCATGAGGACGTAACCCTGACATACCGGCGCGTGCGACAGAGAGACTTACGATCACCATCGCGAATGTGCACGGGTTTCTTGCCGACTACTCGAATTAGTTCTTTCACAGGCCCCCTATTCCTCGTTAGACCTCAAGGCAGAACCCGGGTATTTGTGGTCACACTCCGAGCCGCATGGTTCGTACTCACCGGGGTGACCACATCGGTGGTGCACGAAGTCAACTCGTTCACCAAAGTAG
>DATHNV010000195.1:0-5071 GCA_035485615.1 Acidimicrobiales bacterium | reverse complement strand
CGTTGGCGGTGCCCCGCCAACTCACGTCCAAGAAGTACACGCGCGCGGGCCTGATGGTCCTGGCGCTCGTCATCGTCATCGTCTTGCCCAAGTTCGTGCACGAGTCCTTCTGGATGTACCTCATCGTGGAGCAGATCGGCGTGTGGATCTTGCTGGCCCTAGGACTCAACGTCGTGGTCGGCTTCGCGGGCCTGCTCGACCTCGGGTTCGCGGCGTTCTATGCGATCGGTGCCTACACGACCGCGTGGCTCACCGGGTCACTGCCCGCACCCGCACTCTTTCATCATCCGATTCCAACCCTGTGGGTCATACCGATAGGAATATTGGCCGCGATGATTTTCGGCGTCCTGCTCGGCACGCCCACGTTGCGTCTGCGCGGGGACTACCTGGCCATCGTCACCCTCGGATTTGCACTCATCATCGATGACTTCGTCGAGACCCAGAGTGGGGTCACCGGTGGAGGAGTGGGATCAAGTGCCATTCCCCATCCGGCGGTGAATCTGGGCGTCTTGCACTATTCGTGGGGGATATCACCGACCCCCTATTACTACCTCTGTCTGGTTTTTATCATCGTGTTCATCGCCGTGTTCACGTCGCTCGAGCATTCGCGCATCGGTCGAGCGTGGGTGGCGATACGTGAAGACGAAGTCGCCGCGGAGTCGGTGGGCATCAATCCTCTCAAGTACAAGGTGATGGCCTTTGCCGTGGGTGCCGCGAGTGGAGGATTCGGCGGGGTCATGAGTGCGGGTCTCGTGGGCATCATCAACCCGTCGCTCTTTACGTATCAGGTGTCGGTGAACGTCTTGGTGCTGGTCATCTTTGGCGGCATGGGATCGATCTGGGGGGTGGCCCTCGGAGCGATCGTCATTCAGACCGCGACGAGCTATCTCGACAACTATCAGCCGTGGGGCTATCAGATCAACGACCTCTATATGTACATCGGCGCCCTGTTGATCATCATGATGATCTTCCGACCAGCCGGGCTCCTGCCGTCTCGACGTCGCGCGCGCGAGTTTGCCGCGGCCGAAGGCGGAGAAGAGATTCACACCGATGAGGTCTTGACGGGTGATCAGCCATGAGCGACCAGCCGATGGACCTGATCTTTCACGCCGAGTCCCTCACGCTTCGTTTCGGTGGTGTCGTGTCGTTGCGCGACGTCTCGCTTGATATGCGCCGCGGTGAGATTCTGGCGGTGATCGGCCCCAATGGTGCCGGCAAGACCTCGCTGTTCAACTCGCTCACCGGCGTCTACCAACCTCAAGAGGGATCGATCACGTTCTTCGCGCGTGACGCAGCGCCTCTGTCGGTCATCGGCAAGAAGGCTCACCAGATCGCCCAAGCCGGCGTCTCGCGAACCTTTCAGGCCTCGCGCCTCTTCAGTGCGCTCAGCGTGTTCGAGAACATCAAGATCGGTGCGGAAGATCACCGGGGCGTGGGACTGGTCGGAGCGTTGGTCAAGGGTCCGGGGACTCGTCGGGGAGAGAGGACCTCGGACGACGTGGTCCTCGATCTGCTCGACTTCGTGGGTCTGTCGGCCGAGGCGAATCTCATTGCCTCCCAACTCTCGTACGGTGCGCGCCGGCGTCTCGAGATCGCGCGCGCCCTCGCCACCAAGCCCGAGGTCATCCTCTTGGACGAACCGGCGGCGGGCACCAACCCCTCGGAGAAGTTGGAACTGGCGACGCTCATTCGCCGGGTGCGTGACGAACGCGAGATCGGTGTTCTCTTGATCGAGCACGACATGAAACTGGTGATGTCCCTCGCTGAGCGGCTCTACGTGCTCAACTTCGGGTCGGTCATCGCCGAAGGCACGCCCGAAGAGATCCGGGCCAACCAGTCCGTGATTGACGCCTACCTCGGTACCTCGCACGAAGAGAAGAGCGCCTGATGCTCACGGTCATTGACGCGGTCGTGCGCTACGGATCGATCGAAGCCCTGCACGGTGTCTCCTTCAATGTAGAACAGGGCGAGATCGTGACGTTGCTCGGCGCCAATGGGGCCGGTAAGTCCACCACCCTGCGCATGATCTCGGGTCTGCACCCACCTTCGAGTGGTTCGATCACCTACGAGGGCCGCGACCTCACGAAGATCAAGGCGCACGAACTCGTGGATATGGGAATCAGCCACGTCCCGGAAGGACGACACGTCTTTCCCACCATGACGGTCGAAGAGAACCTTGAGATGGGTGCGTTTCGTCGCAAGGGCCCCCTGGGCGACGACATGGAAGCGATCTACGAGCAGTTCCCGATCCTGAAGGACCGTCGCAAGCAGCTGGGCGCCAACCTCTCGGGTGGCGAGCAGCAGATGCTCGCGATCGGCCGGGCCCTCATGTCCAAGCCGCAACTGCTGCTCTTGGACGAGCCCTCGATGGGTCTGGCCCCGATGATCGTTGAGACCATCTTTTCGATCATCTCCCAGATCCGCGACAGTGGCACCACTGTGTTCGTGGTGGAGCAGAACGCGACCCAGGCGCTGCGTCTGGCGGACCGGGGATACGTGATGGAGAACGGACGCATCGTCTTTGGCGGCAAAGCGGCGGACCTCCTGCACGACGAGCGCGTGCGCGCGGTGTACCTGGGCGAGGCGATCGAGTCCTAGCAACTCTCCGACCTTTGGGACGTCGTCCAAAGGAGGAATGTTGTCCGAGAGTGATTTGCTTCCATCGTGTTGGCGCGACGTCGACGACGTGCTGTCGGCCGGCGTGTCACGACTCGTTCTCTACGGTCCGCCCGGCACCGGAAAGACGTTTGCCGCGCTGCACCTGGGAGCCGGCGCGACCCCGGCCGAGCGCCTCGTGTGCACCGAGGACTTAACCAGTGGCGAGATCACGGGCACCTGGATGCCCAGCGGCGAGAATCGCTTCGAGTGGCGAGAGGGTCCGGCTATCCGCGCGTGGCGGGGACGTGACGGCACGGGTGGCCGACTCGTGCTCGACGAGGTCGATCGGGCATCGGGCGACGCGCTGGCGACGTTGCTTGCGATGACCGACTCACCCGAGTCCGCGCGCTGGCGCAACCCGGACACCAACGAGTGGGTGAGGCCCGGAAAGAACTTCTCAGTCATCATGACGTCCAACGTCGAGGACCTGGAAGAGATTCCCGCCTCACTGCGCGACCGCTTTCCCGTCAGCGTGAGGATTGACCGGCCCCCCGCTAAGGCGCTGGAGCGACTCAGTAGCGACCTTCGCGCGGCCGCTCTTGCGGGATCGCTCGGACCGCTGGGGCGGCGAGTGTCGCTGCGCAGTTTTTACGCGTTCGACGAACTGCGAGGTCATCACGGTGCAGAACGCGCCGCGGAACTCGTCTTCGGCGCCAGTTGTGCGCAACCCGTTCTGGACGCCCTTCGCATCGGCGCAGTGGCGTGAGCGTCATCTATCCCGAGTTGGTGGCCGGGCGCGACGACGACGAATGGCGAGCGTGGACGATCCTGGAAGGCTCCACGTCCCGCGGTGAGGCCAGTTGCAATCTGCACGATCGAGTGCTCGAGGTTCCTTTGGGCGGGGGTGAACAGGCCCGCGTGGTTCGGGCACACGAGTTGATGCACGCTCGCGTGAGTCCGCGAGTCGACCATCTGATAAAGGCACTCGACGAAGTCGCCCCGCGTGCTCTGGAGTGCGCCGAGGAGTTGCGCGTGAACGTATTGATCGGTCGCCTCGGCTTTGACCTCGCGCAGTTGAGCGACGGGAGCGAGAAGCTCGGAGCGCGGCGGCTGGCGGAGTCGGGACAGTGGGCAGAGGCTCTGTGCTTCTACATGGCGGTTCTCGGCACGGGCGCCGAACGTCAGTTTCTGAGTGGGGTTCGTGCGGGAGATCCGACGTGGTTGCCGGCACTACGTGCCGTGCGCAAACGAGCCCTCGCGATCTTCTCGCGCGAGACGCGCCTGCTCGGCGCGACAGAGCTCGATGAGACGGGCGTTCCGAGTGGCTACGCAACCTCCACTCTGGTGCTGGCGCGATTGCTCACCCAGAGCGCGAGTGCTCGCGTACCCCAAGGAGCCGACGAGTTGCGAGCCTTTCGTCGGTCTCTGGAAGTCGGCGGTCGACGCCCCCCGACCGGAGTCTTTGCGCCACTGGTGGTCGACGAGGCGATGGCTCTTGTACGCGTTCCCCGCGGCGCCGAGCGACGGTGGCGACCAGCAACAACGGGTACGGTGTTGCGCTATCCCGGTCGACTCGTGAGCGACGATCATCGTCGAGCCTTCGGTGTGCGTCGCGCGCATCACGGGGGAGTCGTCGTGATTGATCAGTCCGGTTCGATGGACGTGACGCCCGACGATCTTCGAGCTCTGCTCCACGAAGCCCCGGCCGCATTGGTCATTGGGTACAGCCACCGTCCGGGCGACCGGGGAACGACGGCCAACGCCTGGGTGCTTAGCGATCGACGTGTCGCGGCCCGCCCCCACCCCTCGGCCAACGTCGGCAACGGAGTCGACGGGCCGGTGCTGGCCTGGGCCGCGTCGCATCGACGAGCGGGCGAACCCTTTGTGTGGGTCACTGACGGTCAGGTGACCGACTCGCACGACTATCCCGACGCGGCGCTCTCGCGCCGATGCGCCGAACTGGTGCGACTCCACCAGATTCGTCTGGTCCGCGAACTTTCAGGTGTGGTGCGCGCGCTCCGGTCTGATCGACCGACTCCCCACTCGCAGTGGGGAACATTTGGCCGAGTGGGCCGCGCGTTGTGTGAGATGACTCCGATCTGAGCCGTTTTGGAGTGTCACAAGCCCTGATCAGACTTGCTACCAGATGGAGCGACACCGACGCCAAGGAAACCCCTTGCATCGAACGTCTGTTCGCTTTATGATTACGAACAGGTGTTCGTAGAGCAAGGGAGTCGGGACCATGGCGGCAGTCGAACTACTGGAGTGTTACCCCCGCGAGGAGGCGTTGACGTATCTGCGCCTGGTACCTGATTCGCCCCAGCCGCGGGCGTACCGGCAGGGTCCCTCACTCGGTGAGCGTCGCAACGCCCGAGCCCGCAGTCGCGCGCGGCGCAACCGACTCGCAGCCGGACTCGTGCTCGCCCTGGCGATCGGAATTCTCGCGGTGCCCGGGCACGTCTTTGGCGCCACG
>DATHNV010000194.1:0-4087 GCA_035485615.1 Acidimicrobiales bacterium | reverse complement strand
CTCGTCGCCAACAAGGTGGACGATCAGCAGCACGAAGCGGCTGCCTGGGACTTTCTCTTTCTCGGCCTGGGTGAGCCGTTCTTGGTCAGCGCATTGCACGGACGCGGGGCCGGGGATCTGCTCGATCGAATTGTCGATGAGTTGGACGCGGGCACGAGCGCCGAAGAGGACCCCAGCGACGACGACGGCGCGCTGCGCGTGGCGATTGTGGGACGACCCAACGTGGGCAAGTCGACCCTGTTCAATCAACTCATCGGCGAAGAGAGAAGTGTCGTGCACGACATGCCCGGCACCACGCGTGACGCGATCGACACCGTCGTCGAGACCAAGTCGGGTCTCGTGCGCTTCGTTGACACCGCCGGCATGCGCAAACGCGCGCGTACCGAAGCCGGGTTGGAGACGTACGCGGTACTGCGGAGCTTGGATGCCCTCGATCGTTCCGACATCGCGATCCTGGTCATTGACGCGACCCAAGGAGCGACGGGACAGGATCAGCGCCTGGCGGAGCGCATCTCGGCCGCCGGATGTCCGTCGATTGTGGTTCTGAACAAATGGGAGCTGGTTCCCGTCGAAGAGCGCGATGTGGTCCTGGCGACCGTGGGCGACAAACTGGCCTTTCTGGGCGACGCTCCCGTCCTCAAGACGACGGCCCTTTCAGGCAAGGGCGTGCACCGGCTGTGGCCCGCGTTGTCGAACGCCGCGACGGACTACGCCAAGCGCGTACCGACCGGCGTCTTGAATCGCGCCATTCGTGACCTGCAGGCAAAACAGGCGTCACCCACCGGCAAGATTCGCTACGCGGTCCAGGGTGCCACCGAGCCGCCCACCTTCACGCTCTTCATCGCCGGACGCCTCGCGCCGACGTATCTGCGCTACGTGGAACGCAGTTTGCGTGAAAAGTTCGAACTAGGTGCCTCACCGATACGAGTGCGCGTTCGAGTCGAGTAGTGGCGAACTGGTGTGAGACCTGCGATCGTCCCGAAGAGGGCGACGTGTGCGAGGTGTGCGGGGGAGACGTCGCGGTCACCGAGCGCGAGCCCGTTCCGTGGCGCTGGCGCTTCTTCGCCGTCGCCGCTGTCATCTACATCGGGTGGCGGATCTATCAGATAATTTCGTGGATAGTCCACTAGGAGGAATGCCGTGCCGATCTACGCCTTGGGCGATCGAGTGCCCCACATCCATGAGGACGCCTACGTCCACCCCGACGCCGTCGTGATCGGTGACGTGCACATCGGCGCCGACTCGTCGATTTGGCCCACGGCGGTTCTGCGGGGCGACTACGGCACGATCATCATTGGCGAGCGGACCTCGATCCAGGACGGCACGGTGGTGCACGCTGTGGACGAGTACCCCACGGTGATCGGAAGCGACTGCGTGATCGGACACCTGGCGCACTTAGAGGGCTGCACCATTCACGATCGCGCGCTCGTGGGCAGTGGTTCCATCGTTCTGCACCAGGCCGTAGTTCATACCGGGGCCACGGTGGGTGCCGGAGCAGTGGTGCGCAACAAGATGGAGGTACCGGCGAACTCGACTGCCTTGGGCGTCCCGGCTCAGATTCGCCCCGGCACAAGCGAAGAGAGCGTGGCCGTCGCGTCCGCCGCGCAGTACGCGCAGAATGGACGGCGATTCCGCGAGGAGCTGCGCGAGCTCTAAGAGTTCGACACGGCGACCAGGCGCTCCAGCACGCCAGACGCCCGACCGTTCAGGACCGCATTGCACGCCTGTTCGAAGCCGTCGGCCAGTGACGTGGCGCGACCGGCGACCATGAGCGCGAGGGCCGCGTTCGCACACACGGTGTCAAAGGTCGGACCGCGCTGACCGGCCAAAAACGCCCTGGTCGCGGCCACGTTCACGTCCACGTCACCGCCGCGCAAGTTCTCCACGCTGTGGTGAACGCCCAGTTCGTTGCCCGCGTCGATGCGCTCACGGGTCCGACTCTCTCGGGTCACGAACTCCAGGGTCGACGGCCCACCGAGAG
The DNA here is from genome assembly GCA_035485615.1 of Acidimicrobiales bacterium. Taxonomy (GTDB): domain Bacteria; phylum Actinomycetota; class Acidimicrobiia; order Acidimicrobiales; family RAAP-2; genus RAAP-2. The sequence goes on along the minus strand of DATHNV010000194.1, from coordinate 2,106 downwards.
ACAGTTCGTCGAGCCCGTCGTCGCCCGTGACCAACACGGCGTGGTCGATGCCGCGGCGATACAACACTTCGGCCATCTTGTCCGCGAGGGGAGACGAGGCGACGCCGATGAGAGAGCGCCGGACGAGGGCGGGATTCGCCAGGGGACCCAGCGCGTTGAAGATCGTGCGAAATCGCAGCGAACGTCGAACGGGGGCGAGGTTGGCGAGTGCAGTGTGAAAGACGGGCGCGAACATGAAACCGAGCCCGGCTTCGAGAATGCACGCGCGCACCACGTCCACGGGCGCGTCGATTCGTACACCGAGGGCCTCCAGGAGGTCAGCGGAACCCACGGAGGAGGACGCGGCACGGTTCCCATGCTTGGCCACGGGTACGCCGCATCCGGCCACGACGAAGGCGGCCATCGTTGACACGTTCACGCTGTGTAACTGATCACCACCGGTGCCCACGATGTCGATCGCGTCGAGATCGAGTGAAAAGGTAGTCGCACACGCGATCATGGCGTCGACAAATCCAGTCATCTCGTCGACCGTCTCACCCTTCATCGTGATGGCCGTGAGGAAGCTCGCAATGAGCACACCGTCCACGCGACCTTCGAGAATCTCGCGCAGCGCCAGCGACGCCTCATTGCGCTCCAGATCTTCACCGCGCACGAGCGGGTTGAGAACATCGAGTGCGAAGGACTCCACCACTAACTCGTCACACAGGGCGCTGGCATAGCGTCACGATACTCGGGGGATTTTGGCGTAGCGGCCACAACTACGCTTTGACAATGGCGACCACGTACCTCGACACGATTCTCGCGACTCATCGGGCTCGCGCGTCCCGCGACACACGTGACTGGCGCGAGCGCGTGGACAGTGTGCACTACGACGGACCCTCGTTCATCCTGGTGTTGCGTGCGGGCTCGTCACCGTACGTCAAGTTGATCGCGGAGATCAAGAGGCGCTCGCCGTCGAAAGGGCCACTCGCACTCGATCTGGACGCCGGCGAGCTGGCTGCCGTCTACCGCGACGCTGGCGCGAATGCGATCTCGGTCTTGACTGATGAGGACTACTTCGGCGGGTCCATGGATGACTTGGAGACCGTTCGTCGAGCCGTCGCGTTACCCGTCCTGCGCAAGGACTTCACCGTCAGTGAGAACGACATTCTCGATGCCGCCGAGGCGGGCGCGAGCGCGGTGCTCTTGATCGTCGCCGCACTCAGTGACGCCGAACTCGCATCGTTTGTCGAACTGGCCGAACTCTGCGGGATCGACGCACTCGTCGAGATCCACGACGCCGAAGAGTCGAAGAGAGCCCTCGACGCGGGGGCCAAGATCATCGGCATCAATCAACGTAACCTGCACACCTTCGAAGTCGACACGGAACGGGCGACCTCGCTGATCGACGTCCTGCCGCGTGACTGCCTGGCGGTCTGCGAGTCGGGTCTCTCCACACTCGAGGACGCCCAGCGCGCGGCCCAAGCGGGCTTCGATGCGTTGCTCGTCGGCGAGGCGTTCGTCACGGCGAGCGACCCCGCCACCGTCGTGAAGTCCTTCGCTCTGGTGCCGAGGACTCAGCGTGCGTGAGCGCTGGAGTCGGGGCTACGTCAAAGTGTGCGGAGTGACGACGGTCGAGAATGCGCGCGACGTGGTGGCGTTGGGCGTTGACGCGATCGGTGTAAATCTGGCGACGTCGCCGCGCCAGGTCACACCGCGAGAGGCTCGCAGCATTCTCGACGCGACGCAGGGTTCGGTGTTGCGCTGCGGGGTGTTCGCCGACAACGAGGACGACGAGATTTCTGGCTTCGTGAGTGACTTCGCCTTCGATGTCGTTCAGTTGCACGGTCCACTCAGCCCTGCACTGCACGACGACCTTCGACGTCGTGGGGCGCACATCTTCAAGGCGCTCAATATCGAAAGCGCGGAGTTCGCCGCGTTCGACGACTCACTCGTTGACGCGGTTCTGGTCGATGGACCTCGACCTGGCTCGGGCAGCGAACACAGCTGGGACGGACTTGCGACTCGTGCCTTTAGCGTCCCGGTCATCGCCGCCGGTGGGCTCACTCCATCGAACGTTGCCAGCGTGATTGCCGCTACGAAGGCGTGGGGCGTTGATAGCGCCAG
>DATHNV010000193.1:0-4375 GCA_035485615.1 Acidimicrobiales bacterium | reverse complement strand
CTCGGGGGTCTACGACGAGATCTACGTGGATCCCGAGCCCTCGATTGTGACGCTGCGAACCGTCGCACACCTGGGTACTCACGTCAGTGCTCGCCACTCCTCGCTCGCGGACGCCCCCGACGCCCTCGAGGTGCTTCGCATGCTGCATCCCACGGCGGCCGTCGGCGGCATCCCGCGCGAGATGGCCTACGACTTGATCTGTCGATTGGAGCAACATGACCGGGGTGTCTTCGCCGGTCCGGTCGGGTGGATCGATGAACGCGGTGACGGCGAGTGGTGGATCGGCCTGCGCGGCGTGCTGATCAAAGATCGAGAGTTCGAAGCGTGGGCCGGCGCGGGCATCGTGAGCGAGTCCGATCCCATGGCCGAACGTGAAGAGACCCGAGCCAAACTCGCCGTCGTTCTGACATCACTGCTGTCTGAAGGCGTCTAGCCTTTCGAACCGCGCCGGGCGTCGTACAGACCTCGGCCGCGACGATAGGCCCGTTCGAAGGCCCACTGGGTCACCAGCACGAGGGCCTCGGCGACAATGGCTTGGGACATCTTGGACTCGCCGCGCTCGCGATCCTTAAAGGTGATCGGGAACTCGATGATCGTCGCGCCCCGGCTGCGAGCACGATACGTCATTTCGATCTGAAAGCCGTAGCCCCCCGCCGTCACTGACGTGTAGTCGATCTTCTCGAGCGCCGAGGCGGAGTACACGCGGTATCCCGACGTCGAGTCGGCGACATGGAGTCCCAGCATCAGTGAGGCGTACTCGTTGCCCCCGCGCGAGATCAGACGACGCGAGAGCTTCCAGTTCGGAATGTGACCGCCCTTGATATAGCGCGACCCAATCACGACTTCGTAGTCTTCGGCGACTTCGAGCAACTTGGGCAGCGCGCGCGGATCGTGCGAGAAGTCACAGTCCATCTCGACGAAGTGATCGAACCCGCGTTCCAGGCCCCAGGCGAAGCCCGTGCGGTACGCCGTGCCCAGTCCGCTCTTGCCGGCGCGCTGCAGGATGTCCACGCCGCCCAACTCCGCTCCGACCGCATGCGCGCGCGCCGCGGTGCCGTCGGGACTGCCGTCGTCGACCACCAACACGTGACAGTCGGGGACGACTTCGTTGAGCGTGCGCAACATCAGTTCCACGTTGAAAATCTCGTTAAACGTGGGCAGGACTACGAGCGTACGCATTTGGGGAATTCTACGACGTCGTACACTTGAGCGATTGAGTTCGGTGATGCCGTGCGTTGATCGCAGATTCAAAAGGACCATATGACTGAGGCCGGGCCGAAGAAGAAGTTCACTCTTCCCCGTGAGATCCGGCTCATTTTGAGCCTCGGCTCGCTGATCTTCGTCTTCGAGTACCTCGTTCTGCCTCAGTTGGGCGCCGCGCGGCATTCTTTACCACTTCTTGGATCAGTGAATCCGTGGCTGGTGACCTTCGCGGTGCTGCTGGAGATCGCGGCCATCCTGTGTTACGTCGAACTCACCCGTACGGTGCTGTATCCCTACGCGCCGAGTCGCTACAACACCCTGCGCGTCGATATGGCCGGTTTCGCCATCAGCCACGTGGTGCCGGGAGGTACCGCGCCCGCGGGAGCCCTGGCGTATCGAATCTTCAACGACCTCGGCGTCCCGAAGGAGACCAACGCCTTCGGCCTGGCCGCCCAGGGCTCGGGCTCGGCCGTCGTGCTCAACGTCATCTTCTGGATCGCGCTGGTGATCTCGATTCCGCTCAATGGTTTCAACCCGCTCTACGGGTTCGCGGCCCTGGCCGGCGTCTTCTTGCTGCTCGCGTTCTTCGGAACGATTCTCCTGATCACCAGGGGTCAGCGTCGCGCCGACTCCTGGATCCGCGCGATCGCGCGCCACGTTCCGTCAGTCAAGCCCGACGCCGTGAGCGCGGTACTCGCCAAGGTCGCCGGTCGCATTACGTTGCTCATCTCGAATCGTCGCACCCTGTGGTGGGCTTTCGCGTGGGCCACGCTCAACTGGCTTCTCGACGCGTTCTGTCTCTGGGTATTTCTGTGGTCCTTCGGGTCCGTCGTGTCACCGATCGACTTACTCGTGGCCTACGGTCTCGCGAACGTGCTCGCGGCCATTCCCATCACGCCGGCCGGACTGGGTGTGGTCGAAACGGTGCTCATCACCTCACTGGTGGGCTTCGGCGTGCCCCACAGCCAGGCCATCCTGGCCGTACTCGCCTACCGCCTCGTCAACTTCTGGCTGCCGATCCCGCTGGGTGGCGCCTGTTACGCCAGTCTGCAGTGGCGTCGCCCCAATGAAATCACACCTGCGAAAGGGATCGCGACCGATCCATCGCTCGACGCTTGAACTCCGCCTGGGCGGAGAAGTCGCGCACCGGCTGGAGCCGACGCCAACGACGATCGGTCCCGAGCACCCACGTAAAGAGATCGTCGCTCCACGTCACCTCGAATGCTTCAATGAGCTCGCCCTGAAGCGACTCGTCTTCGATGGGCACCATCACCTCGACGCGACGGTCGAGGTTTCGCTCCATCAGGTCCGCTGATCCGATGTACACCGAGAACTCGTCATCCTGGGGACGGCCGAAGATGAAGATGCGAGAGTGCTCGAGGAACTCCCCCACGACCGAGTGCACGGTGATGTTCTCCGAGAGCGTCTCGACGCCGGGACGCAGCGAGCAGAGGGTGCGAACAATCAGACGTATCTCCACCCCGGCGATACTGGCGTCGTAGAGCGCGTCGATGATCGTGGGATCGGTGAGTCCATTGACCTTGATCGCGATGCGTCCCTCGGGTCCGCGATCTCGCTGCGCGTTGATCAACTCCACGACTCGCGTACGGGTCGAGAGCGGACTCACGATGAGCTTCTCGTAGGCGCCGATGCGCGAGAAGCCGGTCAAGAAATTGAAGAGCTCGCCGACGTCGTGACTGATCGCGGGGTCGCGCGTGAGCAACCCGAAGTCCTCGTAGATCCTCGCCGTGCGATCGTTGTAGTTGCCCGTGCCGATGTGGACGTAGCGCACCGTCGTGCCGCCTTCGCTGCGCAGCACCAACGTGATCTTGCAGTGGGTCTTTAGACCCACCACGCCGTAGACCACGTGAACCCCCGAGTCTTCGAGCGCTTTGGCCCACTCAATGTTGGCCGCTTCATCGAAGCGAGCCTTGAGCTCGACTAGGGCGGCCACCTGCTCACCGCGTTCGGAGGCGCGAATGAGTGACGCGACGATCGGCGAGTCACCTGAGGTGCGGTACAGCGCCTGCTTGATTCCCACGACCCGTTCGTCCACCGCGGCCTGGGCCGTGAAGGACTCAACCGAGTCGGTGAACGATTCGTAGGGGTGGTGCAGAAGAATGTCACCGTCGCGAATCGCCGCGAACACGTCGCCGACGTGATCGCCGTCGAGGAGCCGCTTGGGCGTGAGCGGCGACCAACTCTCACCCTTTAAGTCCGGACGGTCCATTCGATACAAGCTCCACAAGTCACTTAGACCGAGCATCGCTTCGGACACGTACACGTTGGCCGGATCGAGATCGAGCTGGTCGATGAGGAGCTTTAAAAACTCCTCGGACATGCCGCGTTGAATCTCGACGCGCAACGCCTCGCCAAAGCGACGCCGACGCAGTTCAACCTCGAGGGCGACCAACAGGTCATCGGCTTCGTCTTCTTCCAACGTCAGGTCCGCGTTTCTCGTCACGCGAAAGAGATCGGCCTGTCCAATGGTCATGCCAGGAAAGAGTTGGTCGAGGTGCGCGATGATGAGCTCTTCGATCAGGATCCACTCTCCCTCAGCCGCGGGCAGGAATCGTGGAAGCGAGTTGGGCACCTTCACGCGCGCGCTGCGCTCGTCGTACGTCGTCTCGTCGCGTACGGTGACGGCGATGTTGAGCGACAGGTTGGAGATCATCGGGAAGGGGTGACCCGGATCCACGGCCAGAGGAGTGAGGACCGGATAGACATTTTCGTTGAAATACTTGGCCAACGTCTCCTTGGCGATCGGGTCGAGATCGTCGTGGCGCACGATCCGGATGCCGTCGGACGAGAGCGTCGGCAAGATGGAGTCCAGCATCAATCGGTCTTGGCGCTCCATGAGTTCCAGCACGCGCTCGCGAATCGCCTCGAGCTGCTGGCGGGGTCGAATGCCGTCCACCGAGGGGGTCTGGACGCCCGCAGCGACCTTGTCCTGCAGACTCACCACGCGCACTTGAAAAAACTCGTCGATCATGTCCGCAAAGATCGCCATGAACTTGCAACGATCCAGAATCGGCAGATGCTCATCCGCGCCAAGGTCGAGCAGTCGCGCGCCAAACTCAAGACGTGAGAGCTCCCGACTGGAGAACCTCTCAGGTCCGAATGAAGTTAGATCGGTCACGTAACTATTCCTCTGGAGTCAGTTCGTACGGAC
>DATHNV010000192.1:0-3696 GCA_035485615.1 Acidimicrobiales bacterium | reverse complement strand
ACCAGACGGCCTCGCAACTCGCGCTCAACATCGCCCGCGGCGAAGACGGCGACCCCAACCCCCTGCCCGCTGAACGCCAGCGCCTCGAAGAGCTCGCTCCCCTCGTCGGTCGTCATGTCGACGCCCTCTTTGGAGTCTCGATCGAGCCCAGTGTCGTGACGGTCAACCGCTCGGCCCTAACCCAGGCGGCCCTCGAACAGTGGCGCCCGCTCATGGATCCGGTCATGAAGTCCGCGGCGTCTCTCGCTCCTCCGGCCAGTGAGGACCTGGACCTTCAACAGAACCAGTTGCTCAATCAGATCTCCTCGGCGATCGGACCACTCTTCGCGGGGTTCCAGATGGGCTCGGTCGCGGGTCATTTCTCCGAGCGCGCCTGGTCGCTCGCGGTGCTGCCGCTGCCGCGCGAGAACCACTTCCATCTTCTGGTGGTGAACAACCTGGCCAAGTTCGCCAGCGACTGGTCGCTCGAGCACGAAGAGGTCTACGTCTTTGCGCTGGCCCAGGAGTTCATCGCAAGCCTCGTGCTCACTCAGCCCGGCACCAGTGACGCTCTGCGCGCGCTGTTGATCGATGCGGTGAACGAGTCGAACGCGATGCAGGGCGACATCTTGGGCAAACTCACGAATCTGATGGAGTCCGGTGACATCAACGAGATGATGAACAACCCCGAGGCGCTCCTGGAGGGCATTGAAGTACCCGAGGAGACCAACGCCACCCGTGCGATCAACGCGGCGACCAGCGTGTTGCTCGCCTTCTTTGACGCGGTCGCCAAGGACGTGACCGAAACGCTCCTCGGACCGCGCCCGGCGCTGTTTGAGGCCTACGCGCGACACCGCCGCAGCGACGCACGCGGCGAGGACGCCGCCGCCGCACTGTTTGGCATCTCGACTCAGGGACCGCACCACGACGCGGCGCGCGAGTTCGTCGCGACGCTCGTCGCCGAACACGGACTGGGTGTTTTTAGCGCGTTGCTGCGCGTTGACGGTCTTCCGAGTGCGAGTGAACTGGGGTCACCCACTACGTGGTACGAGCGGGTGACGACCTCGCCACTCGCCTAAGGGTTAGACCTCTTCGTCGTAGCCGAGGTTCCACTCAACGAGCAGGTTCTCGCGCTCCGCGTCGCGGTTCACGCGCTCGCGGTTGCGACGGAACTGGGGATCGTGAGGGGGCAGGAAGCGCAGGCGCGCGTCCACGCGGTCGACGAAGGCCTGGATCTGCTCCTCGTCGCCAAAGACCATGCGGCACTCCCAGTGCGGAGCCACGGGGCCGAGGTAGACCACCTGGACGTGACCCACCGGATCGACGACCTCTACTGCTTCACCGAGCGGTACCTGGCTCACAACTCTCCTTTGAGAACGCTTACATCGCCAATCCTACCGGTCGATTCAAAGGCGTCTCCAAGGCTCGCGCACACACCCATGGAACCTTAAGAAAAAGGTCAAACGATCGTAACGACGAACGTGCAAGAAGTCACTACTGTGAGACATAGAGGTAGGAAAGGAGGCACTATGAGTTCGGAGTGGATGGCCGATGGAAAGTGCCGCGACTACCCGGCAGAGACGTTCTTCCCCCGCGATGGCATGGGCGTTATCGTCGCCCAGCGCATCTGCGCGAGTTGCCCGGTGGCCAAGGAGTGTCTGGTCTACGCACTAGACAATCACATTGACCACGGCGTGTGGGGTGGCAAGAGTGAGCGCGAGCGCCGCCGCCTGTTGCGCGAGCGCCGCCGCCTGCGTCTGTTCAATCGCGACCTCTACTAGAGGGTCCTCGCATTGTTCGAGTGCGTCGTCAATGTGTCTGACGGACGTCGTCTTGAGGTGCTCGAAGAACTGGGCCGTGCGGCCGGGCCCGCGTTGCGCGATCGCCACAGCGATCCCGTGCACAACCGCAGCGTCTTCACGCTGATTCACCACCGCCCGGAACTTCGCCGCTACCTACGTGACTTCATCGTCGCCACCATGAAGCTCGTGGATCTGCGCACCCACTCGGGCGTGCACCCGCGATTTGGCGCCCTGGACGTGGTGCCCTTCGTCGCCCTCGATCCGCGCAAGAAGGACGACGCCGCCACCTTGCGCGACGAAACGGCTTCGTGGGTGGCCAGCACGTTCGACGTACCCGTATTTCTCTATGGGCGCCTACGTGACGGCACGAGTCGCACCTTGCCCGAGATACGCCGCCACGCCTTTAAGTCCCTCGCCCCCGACATGGGACCGATGAAACCCAGTGCGGAGCGGGGCGCGAGTGCCATTGGGGCGCGTCCCGTGCTCGTCGCCTGGAATCTGTGGATCCGCGGCGGTGACCTCGCGGACGCGCGCCTCGTCGCCAAAGCGCTGCGCCGAGCCGAGGTGCGCGCACTGGCGTTTCAAATGCCCGACATGGTCCAGATCAGTTGCAACCTGATCGATCCCGCCAAAGTTCGCCCTTCGGTGGTCTACGACAAGGCCGCGAGTCTGCTCTCGGCGGGCGAGATCGATCACGCCGAACTGGTGGGCCTGGTTCCTGAATCGGTCCTGCGCTCCGAAGATCCCGCGCGCTGGCGCGAGCTCGGGCTGTCGGAAAACGCGACGATCGAGTCGCGACTCTAGCTAGCTCAGCCCGCCTGGGCGCGGCGCTCGAGGGCCCGGGCGCGGCGAAGACGCCGACGCTCGCGCTCGCTCATCCCGCCCCAGATGCCGAACTTCTCGCCATTGTCGAGCGCGTACTCCAGGCAGTCCTCGCGCACGACGCACCCGCGACAGACTTCCTTGGCCTCCCGGGTGGAGGCTCCGCGCTCGGGAAAGAAGAGATCGGGGTCGACTCCCATGCAGTTGGAGCGCGCCTGCCAACCTCGGTCCTCAAGACCGCTTAGAAGTTCAACAATTTCCACGTCGTGCTTCCCTCCCCGTCGAGGTTTCTACCATCGATGTAATTACAACGGTGTCATTGTTGCGGGAATTCGCGCAAAATGCAAATTGAATATGTGAACTACCTGATGGCGGCGGTAGGGGCTAGCCCGCGCGGCGGTGGGTGACGAAGTCGTCGAGAGCGTATGATCCCAGATCGTTCACGTCGGTGTAGAAGAGCCGTCCCCCATTGACCCGGGCGATCTGCTCCACAAACGGGAACTGACTGCGCTCGATATCAAGGGCAAAGGTGTTGATCGTGATGCCCGCTTTCGTGCAGCGCAGGACCTCGGCCATGGTCTTTTCCAGGGTTTCGGGCACCGGGGGCCACGAGAAGAACGGCTCGCCCGAACTGGTGAGGTGCGCGGTGGGCTCCCCGTCGGTCACCACGACCACCTGGCGCTCGCCGCGCTCGTTGCGCAAGAGGTGACGACTGAGGGCGAGTGCGTGCTGGAGGTTGGTGCCGTAGTTGTAGTCAATGGTGAGAGCGGGGACGTCTTCGAGCTTGAGCTGCTGGGCGGTTTCTCCAAAGCCCACGATCGCGAGGAAGTCGCGCGGGTACTTCGACGAGATGAGTTGAGAGAGTGCGAGCACCATCTTCTTGGCCGGCAGCAAGTTCCCTCGCATGGCCATCGAGAGCGAGAGGTCGATCGCAAATACCGTCGCGGAACGCTTGGTGGCTTCGTACTCTTCGACCTCGAAGTCGTCGGGGTGCAGTTTCACTGGCGTGCCGGGTCCTTGACGCAATAGCGCGTTCCGCAGTGTGCGTGGCAGGTGCAGCGACACGGCCTCGCCCGGCTGCCAAGGCTTAGAG
>DATHNV010000191.1:0-4250 GCA_035485615.1 Acidimicrobiales bacterium | reverse complement strand
AGGCTTCAGCCAGTATGCACGTTCTCTTCGTATCTTTCAAGTGAATACGATGAATAGTTCCTATCTGTATACTTGATACGTGGAGATCCGCCAATTAGAAGCACTTATTGGCATCGCCGAGCACGGAAGTTTCTCGAGCGCCGCCGAATCGTTGGGCACCGTTCAGTCCAATATCTCCAACCGGATCGCGCGCCTGGAGGCGGATTTGGGGACTCCGCTGGTGGACCGCACAACGGGTGCGCTCACCGAGTCCGGGGTCATCGTGGTCGAACGCGCCCGTCGAATCGTGGGCGAACTACGGGCCATCGCCTCGGACGTCTCCGAACTGAACGCCGAGATACGAGGCCAGGTGACTCTCGGGATGATCGGAACCGCCGGTCGCTGGGTCGTACCTCTGCTCCTGGAAGGGGTTCGAGCGAAGTACCGGCACATCAACCTGCGCATTAGCGAAGGAACGAACTCGGCCCTCGAGCCTCGCCTCGTCAACGGTCAACTCGACCTCGCGGTCCTCGCGTGGCCCGTGCTCGCCGACGAACTCACGACCGTCGACCTCTTCACCGAAGATCTGGTGGTGATCGCGCACCGTGACCACCCGCTCGCCAAATGCGACGGTCCGCTGCCCTTCTCGGTGCTCGCCCAGCACGACATCTTGTTGCCGATGCGCGGAACGCCGATTCGTCGCGAGATCGATGAAGCCGCCAGACTGGCCCACGTGGAACTCCATCCGTTGGTGGAGCTCGACGGTCTGCGCACCATCGCCTCGATGACCTTCGACGGTCACGGGCCATCGATCCTGCCCGCCACCATGCTCTCGCCGCACCTGCGTGCGAACTTCGTCGCTCTACCGATTCAGAACATCGCCAAACGTCGGGTTGTCCTGGCGAGCCGTCGATTCGGATTTCCGTCGGCACCGGTACGTGCCATTCACGCTTTGTTGCGCGATGTCGTGTCGAACGCCACCAATCCGCCCGACGCGGTCTACCTGCCCAACCAGACGGTGTCGAACTAGGTTCACCCACGTTGTTCGAGCAACGAAGGTGTGCGTGACAACCGTGTGTAAGAGTCCTTGACGTGGTCGCGGCGATGACACCAACCGAGCGCGCGATCGCCATCGCGCAGTATGACCCGTCCTTTGCAGTATTGGTCGACCAGATCGGTCCGGCGCCGTGGCGCAGGAGCGCACCCGTCGCGCAACGATTCGCAACACTGGCGCAATCCATTACCTTTCAACTGCTCGCCACCAAGGCGGCCAACACCATTCACCAGCGCGTGATCGACCTGTGCGGCGGAGACGTCACTCCCGAATCGATCACCGCGGCGGGCCACGTCAACCTGCGCGGCGTGGGACTTTCGAACGCCAAGGCTGCCGCCATGTTGGACCTGGCCGCACGGGCGCTCGACGGTCGCATCCACCTCGCCCAGCACGGTCGAATGAGTGACCACGACGTCCTCGTGGACGTCGTCGCCGTGCGCGGAATCGGTGAGTGGACCGCCCAGATGTATCTCATGCACACACTCGGTCGCCACGACGTGTGGCCCTCGGGAGACCTCGGCGTACGAAGCGGATGGACGATTCTGCACGACCTTGATGAACTGGTCACCGAGAAGGATCTGCGACGTCACGGTGACGCGTTCGAGGGTGTGCGCTCGGACGTCGCGTGGTACTGCTGGCAGGCGGTTCATCTCTCGCGCGCACAGTAATCTCGCTGCCATGCCTCTCATAACGCTCGACGATTTCGAACACACCGCCCTGGCGACCCTGGAACGCTTTACGACCATTCCGTCTCTCTCGCCGAACTTTGACGCGAAGTGGGCCGAGGACGGCTACCTCCTCGAGGCTGCCGAGTTGCTGGCCAACTGGACGCGCGAGCGTCGTTTGGGCAGCGTCGAGATCGAGATTCGCGAGCTGGAGGGTCGTACTCCGATGTTGGTCGTGACGGTGGACTCGACCGCGGGCGACACCGGCACCGTCATTCTCTATGGCCACCTCGACAAGCAGCCGCCGCTCGGTAATTGGAGTGAAGGACTCGACCCGTACCGACCCGTTCGCCGCGGCGACCGTCTTTATGGTCGCGGCGTCGCCGACGACGGCTACGCCTGCTTTGCCGCGATCACGGCCCTCGAAGCGATGGAGGTCAACGGGATTCCTCATGGACGCTGCGTCGTGCTCATCGAGGCGAGCGAAGAGAGCGGCAGTGTCGATCTCGAGGCGTATCTGGACGATCTCGCCGAGCACCTCGGTGACGTCGAGCTACTGATCTGCCTGGACTCCGGTGCCCTCAGCTACAACCGCCTGTGGGTCACGTCGTCGTTGCGCGGAGTGGTCAATCTCGAGCTCACCGTGGGCGTGCTCGAAGAAGGTCGCCACAGTGGCTCGGCCAGTGGCGTCGTCCCCTCGTCGTTTCGCATTCTGCGCCAGCTACTCGATCGAGTCGAAGACGCCACGACGGGCGAGATCTTGGTGCCCGAACTCCATGCGCCGATCCCTGCCTCTCACGTGGCGGCGGCTCACGCTATCGCCGAAGAGTTTGGCGACCTGCTCGCCGAGGACTTTCCCACCCTCGAGGGTCTCGAGCTCATGGGCGAGAGCGGCGAGGAACGAATCCTTCGTCGCAACTGGCATCCCACGCTGTCGGTGATTGGCATGGGGGGCATCCCGAGTCCCGAGATCGCGGGCAATGTCCTACGGCCCTTTACGACCGTCACCCTCTCGTTTCGCCTGCCCCCCACCGTCGACGCGTTCGCCGTAGCGAAGGTGCTCACGAACATCCTCACGAGCGACGTGCCCTCGGGCGCACGGGTCACCGTAACGAACGTGCAACCGGGAGACGGCTGGGTCTCGCCCGAACTCGCCCCGTGGCTTGCCCCCGCCCTCGAAGAAGCGTCCCAGGACTACTTCGGTCGTCCCGTCGGCTTTACCGGCGAGGGCGGGTCCATTCCCTTTCTCGGATCCCTCGCCAAGCGCTACCCGGGCGTGCAGTTCGTCGCGACCGGCGTCGACGGACCAGCCTCTAATGCGCACGCCATCGACGAAATGCTGGACCTACCAATGGCGGTTGGCATCACCAACATGGTTATTACCGTGGTGAAAGCACACGCCAACAAGTAAGGAAAACGATGACTGAACACGTAGACCTGTGGGTCGATCCTCTCTGTCCCTGGGCTTGGATCACGTCTCGCTGGCTCCTCGAAGCGAGCACCGTTCGCGACTTCGACATTGACTTTCACATCATGAGCCTTTCGGTGCTCAACGAAGGTCGCAACGAATTATCCGATCGCTACAAGGAACTTCTCGCCAAGGGGTGGGGACCCGTTCGCGTACTCATGGCCGCCAAGGAACGTCACGGCAGTGACGTGGTCGGGCCCCTCTACAGCGCCATGGGAACACGGCACCACGTGCAAGGCGAAAAGGACTGGGACGTGGTGATCGCGGGTGCGATTGAGGACGTCGGACTCGAAGCGGATCTCGCGCTGGCCACCTCGTCGACCGACTACGACGTGGCCATTCGCAAGAGCCACCACGAAGGCATGGATCCCGTGGGCTACGAAGTGGGAACGCCCGTCATTCACGTCGGCGACGTCGCCATCTTCGGACCAGTCGTGACTCCCGCGCCCAAGGGCGAGGCGGCCGGCAAGCTCTACGACGGCGTCATGCTGGTCGCGCGCACCCCGGGCTTCTACGAACTCAAGCGCTCCCGTACCGAGGGACCGACCTTCGAATGACCATGGGCCCGTCCTCGCCAGGTTTCCCGGTCTACGTCACTGGCTCGACCGACTCGCCCAAGGCCCTCATCGTGATCCAAGAGGGCTTCGGGGTCAACGCCCATATTCGTAGCGTCGCGGACCGGTTCACTGAGGACGACTACTTCGTGATCGCCCCGCACCTCTATCACCGCAACGGATCGCCCGAGATCCCCTACGACGACATCGACGCCGCTGTCGCTCAGATGGCCACCTTGACGAAGGAGGGCCTGACGAACGACCTCAACGCCACGACCAACTTTCTCTCCGGCCTGGGTTTCAATCCGGCGGCCGTCGGGGTGGTGGGCTTCTGCATGGGTGGTTCGGTCGCGCTGTACGCCGCGACCCTCGGCACGATCGGCGCGGCCGTGAGCTTCTACGGCGGCGGCATCTCGGTGGGTCGGATGGGTCTACCGCCCCTACTCGAGGTCGCCGAGGGTCTCGTGTCGCCCTGGCTCGGCCTCTACGGCGACCAAGACTCAGGCATTCCGGTTAGTGATGTCGAGGAT
>DATHNV010000190.1:0-2806 GCA_035485615.1 Acidimicrobiales bacterium | reverse complement strand
TAGCCTTTTCTTCATGTTTGATGCCCTGAGTGAACGCCTCGAGCGCCTAAGTTCGAGCCTGCGTTCGAAGGGCCGACTGAGCGACGCGGACCTTGACGCCGCCCTGGCCGACGTACGCTCCGCCCTGCTCGAAGCCGACGTGGAACTGGGTGTGGTGCGCGCGTTCCTGGACGCGGTGCGCGAACGCCTCAGTGGCGAAGTGCTCTCCCAGAGCCTCACTCCGGGCCAGCAGGTCATCAAGGCCGTCAACGATCAACTCGTCGAAGTACTGGGCGGCGCCCCGCTTGCCGTCACCTACGCCAGCAAGCCCCCGACCGTCATCTTGCTCGCTGGTCTCCAGGGTGCGGGCAAGACCACCGCTGCGGCCAAGCTCGCCAACTGGTTCAAGCAGCAGGGTCGCCAGCCGTACCTCATCGCGGCCGACCTCCAGCGACCCGCGGCCGTCGAGCAACTTCGCGTACTCGGCGCGCAGATCGGCGTGGACGTGTTCTCCGAGCCGAGTTCGCCCGTCGCCGTGGCGCGCGCCGGCGTGAAGGAAGCGACCCGACTGGGTCGTGACGTCGTCATCATCGACACCGCCGGACGCCTCGCGATCGACGAGGCGCTGATGGACGAAGTGCGCGCCATCTCCAAGGAGACCGTGCCTCACTACACGTTCCTCGTGATCGACGCCGTGACCGGCCAGGACGCCGTGCACACCGCGCGCAGCTTCCACGACGCGCTGGAACTTTCGGGTCTCATCGTGACCAAGCTCGACTACGACGCACGCGGCGGGGCCGTGCTCTCGGCGCGCGGTGTCGTGGGTCGGCCCGTCGTCTTTGCCTCGAGCGGCGAGAAGATCGCAGACTTTGATCTCTTCTACCCCGAGCGCATGGCGTCGCGCATTTTGGGCATGGGAGACGTCCTCTCGCTGATCGAACAGGCCGAGCGCACCATGGACGCCGACGTCGTTGCCCAGTCGGCCGGTCGCATGATGAGTGGCACCTTCACGCTGGACGACTTTCTCTCCCAACTGAATCAAGTGCGCAAGATGGGCTCGCTCGGCGGCATCATGAAGTTGATGCCCGGGGTCACCAAGGAGATGCGCAGCGCGGCCAGCAACATCGACGAGGGTGAGATCAACCGCGTCGAAGCCATCATGCGTTCGATGACGCCGCGCGAACGTCAGGACCCGTCGATCATTGACGGCTCACGGCGCACGCGCATTGCGCGCGGATCGGCCACCAGCGTGGCGGCCGTCAACCAGCTCCTCAAGCAGTTCACCGAGATGCGCAAGATGATGCGCCAGATGGGCAATGGCAACGCACCCCAGATGCCCGGCGGCCTTGGGCGCATGGCGAGTATGGCCGCGCGCGGCGCACAAGCTCAGGGTGAGTCGTTGCCCGCGGGCTTTGAAGCGTTGGGCGCGGGAATGGCGAGCGCGGCTGCGTCGCGCGGCGGCAAAAACAAGAAGAAGAAGGGCGGGAGAGTTACCCCGCCCAAACAACGCTAAACTTTCCTGCTCGGGTGTCTCGCCCGTCTCGCGTAGACACGTCATGTATGAAGGGAAATTTGCTGTGGCCGTAAAACTTCGTTTGGTGCGCATGGGTAAGAAAAAGCAGCCCACCTACCGCATCGTCGCCGCGGAGAGCCGCCGCGCCCGATCCGGCGCGTTCTTGGAGATCGTGGGCACCTATCAACCCCGCGGCCTCTCGATCGCCGAGCCCGAGACCGTCACCAAGATCGACAACGACAAGGTCGTGCGCTGGCTGATCCAAGGCGCTCAGCCCACCGAACGCGTCGCCAAGTTGCTCAAGACCAGCGGGGCCCTCGAGCAGTTCGAGGCCGCCAAAGCCGAGCGGGCCGCGAAGTGAGCGACTCCCAGGACGACTACGTCGCCGGCGACATCAACACCATCGACGACGCGGAGTTCGACGACCAAGACGAGAACGAAGACGCCAACGAGGCGAGCAACGACAAGGCCGCGACGTCGACCGCGGTTCTCGAGTTCATCGCTCGCTCGCTCGCCGAAGACCCTGACGCCGTCATGGTCGAAGTCAGTGAGCGCCAGGGCAAAGTTGTCCTGTCGCTCAGTGTCGGCGCGGGCGATATGGGCCGCGTCATTGGACGTCGTGGCCGGACCGCGCAGGCAATCCGGGCCCTCGTCGCCGCTGCCGGTGCGCGCGACCACGTCACCACCTCCGTCGACATCATCGACTAACCATGTCCGACGAGCGTGGCACGCTCGAGGTCGGGCGTATCATCAAGGCTCACGGTCTGCGTGGCCAAGTTCTCGTCGACCTGTGGAGCGATCGCCACGAGCGCCTCGCCGCGGGTGAGACCCTGTTCAGCGATCGTGGGCCGCTCGTCGTTCTCGCTGCGGCCATTCACCAGAAAACGCGCTTCATCGTCAGCTTCGATCGCATCACGACGCGCGAGGAGGCCGAGCGCTGGCGCGGCGTGGTCTTGTCAGCGCCGCGCATCGACGATCCCGACGTCATCTGGATCGACCAGCTCTACGGGGCCGAAGTGGTGGACCAGGTCGGCCAAGCGAGGGGCGTGGTGGTCGACGTCGAGGCCAATCCGGCGAGTGATCTCATGGTGCTGGACTCAGGGACCCTCGTACCCCTCACGTTCGTCGTGTCGGTAGAAGCGAATCGGCGCGTCGAGATCAACGCGCCCGACGGGCTCTTCGAATGACGCTGCGCGTCGACGTTCTGACTCTCTTTCCCGAGGCGCTCAGTAACTACGTCACGACCTCGGTGCTCGGACGGGCCCACGAGCGAGGGGTCTTCGAACTTCATCTGCACGACTTTCGCGACGCCAC
>DATHNV010000189.1:0-2502 GCA_035485615.1 Acidimicrobiales bacterium | reverse complement strand
GCAGTCGCGCGCTCGCGACGGTCGCAGCGATGTAGACGATCGACGCCACCACCAGCACGGCGGTCGCACTGATCCCCTTCAAGATTCCGGCCCCGACCGTTCCCGCCAGGAGTCCCGAGATCGTGCCGAGCAATGTGAGTTGGGCGTTGAAGCCGGCGAACCCTTTTTCACCATTTGGGCTGGCACTGGGCCACCCACCGTCGCCCACGTGCTCGCCGTGCTCGCGGAACTGATCGCTGCGCGCCATCTCGGGCACCAGCGCGCCCCGGGTCACGACGTACAGCTTGGACGACACCAGCAGCAAGAAGGCCAGGGGAAACAGCCACAGCGAGTTGAGATGTTGCGCCATCAGGATGCACAGCACGGCGCGCACGCCCGCCGAGAACGCCACCAGGAGTCGCCGCCCGTTGGCCGATCGGTCGATGAGGGGGCCGAGCAGTGGGGAGACCACGGCGAAGGGCGCGATGGTGAGCAGCAGGTAGAGCAAGACCTTGCCCTTGGCTTCCGTGGGCGAGACCGAAAAGAACAGCGATCCGGCGAGCGACACGGTCACCAGCGTGTCGCCGGCCATCATGATCACGTGCACCAGGGCGAGACGGCCAAAGGCGGTGCGCTGATCGAAGAGATCCTGCGTGGAGGCCTTGGCTAGGGTAACGATTCCTCGCGCGCGCACGCATCGAGCGTAGGTGATCACACTCTCGAGTCGACCCGAGCTAGTTCGAGTTACAGCCCCAGAACTGCACGTAGTCGGGCAGGCGGTGGTGCACGCAGTAGCGCAGCCTCGAGGCGTTGCGCCACGACGATGAGTCGAGGTCGTAGTGAGCCACTTCGGTCACGCCAATCTCTCCCTCGCCGTGTCCCACGGTCGCCCACAGGTACGCGTACTGACCCACGCATCCGAAGCTTTGGACACTGTCGACTTGGCGGTACGCAGAGGAGATCGCCGACGCGTTACAGGGAACGATCGGTGCGGCCGCCCGCGCGCTGCAGTTCGCCTGACTCACGCCGAACACTAGGGCCCCGATCAGCACCACCACACCGACGACGCGTATCCACTTCACGCCCGTTAGTTCAGCACACCGAACCGAGTGACGGTGTCTACTTGGCGAGCAGACTCAAAAAGAGGTTGCCGATCATGAGCTCCCAGTCCGCCTCATCGATGGGATCGCTCGAAATGTCATCGAGCGCGCGACCAAAGACCAGCACCTGAAAGAGCACGGCGAGCGCACTCGCGGGAATGTCGTCGCGCAGCCACCGTTGCTCCTGAGCCGCCTTGGTCAGTACTTCGAGGTCGTTGGTGAGTCGCTCCTGGGAGGCGCCAATCAACTCTTTGAGGTGCGGTCGCGTCGAGGCGGCAGCCACGATGCGCGCGCGCATGGCCCGTCGAGCTCGACGTTCGGGACCCGAGTGCATCGTCGCCACGAGCGGGCCCATGACTTCGACGTACTCATCCAGGGTGGCGACCGACGAATCCACGCTGCTGCCAAAAATGGCCAAATCTTCTTCGACAAAACGGGTGAAAATCATGTTGTAGGCGGCGTCAATAACTCCCTCACGAGAGCCGAAGTGGTGGTACACCGAGCCATAGTTGACGCCCGTCGCTTCGCAGATCTCCGGGATGCGAATTAGGAGCTCGTCCCCCGCCATCAGGCGTTCTGCGACGGCGTCGAGGACCGCCTGCATAACCGGAACGGACCGGCTCTGTTTTGTCATAAGTAGATATTTTAATCAGTCGTTAGGCATTTGAAATACGCCTCGAACTGTAACGCCCGTGGCTGGTCGTGAGTAAGTTATGCCGTCCGCGAGGCTCGAAGCGCTCTGCTCCTCACAGAAACCAAACAAATCAACGACTTCAATGCGACGATAGCGTCACCGGCGATGCGGTCACGTGTCAAGAATCAGACACTGTGTCTCCCGCGAGGACACCTTCTATGCGGCCTCGCCAGTTGATCCCTTCGCTCGTCAATCCATCATCGTGGAGACGACGACGCTCGCGTCGCAGCTCCTCGGCCACGCGGGCCAGGTCCGCGGGTAGTGCGGCGGCCACGAGGTCCCGCACGTACTGTGCCAGCGCCGGCGCGGCGCCATTCGTGGACACCGATACCGTGACCTCGCCGTCGCGGTGCAGCGCAGTGAAAAAGAAGGTCGAGCGTTCAGGATCGTCAACTACGTTCAGCCACACCCCTTCGTCGCGCGCCTCCTGGGTGACCGTGTCGTTGACGCTCGGGTCACCCGTGGCCGAGACCACCAGAGAGAACCCCCGTAGGTCGCCGCGCCGATAGCGACGGCGTTCGGCGTGCGCCACGCTCTTGGGCAAATTAGGGCTGATCACGTCACTAATGACCGTCACAACCGCACCGGCCTCGAGCAACTGTTGGGTCTTGCGCACGCCGACCTCACCCGCGCCGATCACCAGGACGGGTGCACCGTCCAGCTTGAACGCGAGGGGCAGAGCGCTAGCGGGCAACGACGTCTCGGACACTGAGAGACCGAAGGTCAAAG
>DATHNV010000188.1:0-4249 GCA_035485615.1 Acidimicrobiales bacterium | reverse complement strand
ATGGACCGGTGGCACAGTCGTTTCGAATCAATGAGTACGTCGTGCCGCTCTGGCCCTGCTCCACATAAGAAGCAACTTCGCTGCCGCCGCCCCACTCCAACCCCAAAAGTTGAGTTTGGGTTGTTGGTCCGCACAAGGGGGTTGACTGGGTGGTAATCGATGAAGCGCTTTGCACGTCCTTGGTGAAACTCGCCGCCACGACCTGCGCATCACTCGAGTCACCCAGCCTGGCGGACACACTCCCTTGCAGCGAGAACACCGTGACCAACCCGTATCCCAAGGCTCCGGCTATCAGCGGCATGATCGTCACGACGATGAGTAACTCGATCAGGGTGAAGCCTCCGTCACTCCGCTTCCGAGAATTTTTTGAGTTGCCACGCGAACGAGTTGACCGTCGGACGTGCGAGGGGGAGGTTAGGACCGTCATGCCGCTTCTCCCAGACTCAACATTCTCTATGCTTTGAAAGTCAGACGACGAGCGTGACGTTGATGACGATTCGCTAGGGCACAATTGCTGGCAGCCGAGAGAGATTTGTCATCTCCATTGCGCCGAGTGTCACTTGCGTCAGTATGGGACGCACGTCGCCAATGACGACGGCAAGAGTGTTCCAGGGCCATACTGCTCTCCTCGCCTGCCCCTGCAGCCAGCAAGTCTCGCCCTTGGGCACAAATTTGTCAAATGGAGGGTTGCCGTAGTGATATTTGGCTGGGTTCGTAAAGCAATTGACCACCTTTGAGCTGCGACTATAAGTACTGGTCAGAATAACTTTTCTGTGCGTCGGCCGGTCATGAGATGCCCCTCAGGGAGCCCCTAGGTCTCCCGGATCGAAGTCGTTTGAAGACTCCGCAATGTCCAGTACCAATCAATGGACCAAACCCACGAGCGATCTGGTGGACAGACCGCCGCTGCGACCTAATCCCGTCGCTCCTACTTAATCTGTACACCCGAGATAGAACGCGCCACGATGAGACGCTGTATCTCGCTGGTCCCTTCAAAGATCGTGTAGATCTTCGCGTCCCGGTGCCATCGCTCGACCGGATAGTCGCGCACGTAGCCGTACCCACCGAGTACCTGAATAGCTTCGTCGGTCACGGTGACCGCCGTTTCGCTGGCAAAGAGCTTGGACATCGAGCCCTCGCCGCTCGTAAAGGGCTTGCGGGTCGCGGCCATCCAGGCAGCGCGCCAAATAAGAAGCCGCGAGGCGTCCACGCTTACCTTCATGTTGGCCAACTTGAAGGCGATGGCCTGGTTCTCGATGATGGCCCGGCCAAACTGCTTACGTTCTTTGGCGTAGTCCAGCGCGAACTCATAGGCCGCGCGAGCAATACCCAGGGCCTGAGCGCCAACCGCTGGGCGCGTCGCCTCGAAGGTGGCCATAGCCGCTTGACTTGAGGCGCGTTTACCCTCACGCACCCGCGCGAGCTTCTCGTCCAACTTGTCCTTGCCCCCGAGCAGGCACGAGCCCGGTACGCGACAGTCGTCCAAGAGCACCTCGGCCGTGTGACTCGCGCGGATGCCCATCTTCTTGAACTTTTGGCCCATCGAAAGCCCCGGCGTCGCTTCGGGGATGATGAAGGACGCTTGACCCCGCGCTCCGAGAGTTGGGTCCACCGAGGCCACGATGACGTGCACGTTGGCGATACCACCGTTGGTGATCCAGGTCTTGGTGCCGTTGAGCACCCACTCATCATTCGCCTCGTCGTAGACCGCCCTCGTTCGCAGCGACGACACGTCGCTACCCGCGTCGGGCTCCGACACTCCGAAGGCAGCGATCTTGACCTCGTCGGGCGTGCCATAACACTGGGGTATCCACTCAATCTGCTGTTCGCGGGTCCCATTTGAGAGGATCGCGGCCACCCCGAGACTCGTGCCCATGAGTGACATGCACAGCCCCGCGTCACCCCAGGCCAACTCCTCGAGCGCGATCATCATCGACAGACCCGTCGGATCGGCCACGGCGTTCATCATGAAGTCCAGGCCGTACACGCCGAGCTTGGCGGCCTCTTGGATAAAGGCCCAGGGCGTCTCTTCCCGCTCGTCCCACTCGGCCGCAATGGGACGCATCTGTTGTTCGGCGAATCCGTGGACCCAGTCGCGCAACGTGATCTGATCCTCGTTGAGATCCATTGAAAAATCGCTCATGTCGCACCTTGTCCGAAGTAGTTACTTACCGGTAACCAAGGTACCGCAGTGTGGGACCCAAATAAACAACCGCCGCCCGAAGGCGGCGGTTGCCAACTACAAAAAATGGATGGTTAGGCGAGTACGACGCGCTTGGCCAAAGGACCACGATCGCCGGGTTCAATGTCGAACTCCACGGCCTGTCCCTCAACGAGCGTCCGACGACCCTCGCCTTGAATCTCCGAGTAGTGAACAAAGACGTCAGGCTGGCCATCAACAGCGATGAATCCCCAGCCCTTTTCGTCGTTGAACCACTTGACGGTTCCTGCAGCCACTGTGGGCCTCCTTATTGCTTCAAACATCCGGAATACCGGTTTTTGGAGGGAACCACTACGGCAACCTCACGCGCAACGCTACTTGGTGGATAGTTGCAAAGACAAGAAGAATTACGGGCGCCGTATGGCTGTTCCGGCCGGTCCGTCCTCGACAATCCAGCCCTTTTCGACGAGGGAGCGACGCAGTCGATCGGCTTCCGCCCAGTCGGCGGCCGCTCGAGCCACGTCGCGCTCCTGGACGAGACGCAGACTCTCGTCGTCGATCTCGTGGCTGCCCGCCACGAGCGCGAGGCCCATGGCGCCAAAGAGGACGTTGATCGACTGTGCGAGGCGCCGAGCCGCGACGGGACGGCCGTCATCAGCCGCCCCGTGCGCCGCACTCACCGCGTCGAAGAGCTCGGCCACCGCTTGGGGAGTGTTGAGATCGTCGTTCATGAGGGCAGTCACGCGCTCAAAGAGTTCGAGGGACTCCTCCTCCCACGCGTGCGACGAGGCCACTTCGAAATGCGAACCGGCCAGCTCGGGCAACTCGAAGCGCCGCGCCAGACCATCCAAGCGAGCGAGCGCGCGCTCGGCATCGGCGACGATCTCGCGCGTTACTTCCAAGGGTGAGCGATAGTGCGATCGCAGCACCAAAAGTCGATAGGCGCGCGGATCGGTACTCTCCAGCAGTTCAGTGAGGGTCGTGAAGTTATTCAAGGACTTGCTCATTTTCTCGCCACCGACCATGACTGATCCGTTGTGGTCCCAGTGGCGCGCGAAAGCCCGTTGTGCAGCGACGGCCTGGGCTCGTTCGTTCTCGTGATGAGGGAACTTCAGATCGAGCCCGCCGGTGTGCAGGTCGAAGTTCTCTCCCAGCAGATCGAGCGACATGACGACGCACTCGGTGTGCCAGCCGGGCCGACCCTCGCCAAAGGGTGCGGACCAGGACGGTTCGCCCGGTTTCGCGTTCTTCCACAGCGCGAAGTCCAGCGGCGAACGCTTTTCCTCATTGCCTTCGACTCGGGCCCCGGCTCGCAGGGAATCAAGGGGTTGACCAGCCAAAAGGCCATAGTCCGGTACCGAGGTCACGTCGAAGTAGACCCCGTCGCTCGTCTGGTAGGCGACGCCGCGCTCGAGGAACGAGCCGATGAGTTCGACCATCTGGGGGATGTAGTCCGTCGCGTGGGGCACGTCGTCCGGCTCGGCCACGCCGAGGCGCGCCATGGCGTCCCACCACTCGTGCTCGTACTGCTTGACGACGTCGACCTCGCTGCGATCTTCGGCGGCCGCGCGCGCAATGATCTTGTCGTCGACGTCGGTGATGTTCGAGACGTAGTGCACGCGCAGACCCACGAAGGTAAACCAGCGGCGCGCCACGTCCCAGACCAGTGAAAAGCGGCCGTGACCCAGGTGCGGCAAATTGTCCACCGTAGGGCCACAGACGTACATTGAGACCCGCCCCGGAGAGCGCAGGACGAGGTCGCGCACCTCGCCGCGGGCCGTGTCGTAGAGGCGAATCACTGTTCTAAACTACGCCAACCATGCCTGACGCTTCTATGCCAACGCCCTTTCCCGTGCCCGAAAAGCCCACGGTGGACGGCCTTGAAGCCACCTGGACCACTCGCTGGGACGACCAGGACACCTACCGCTTTGACCGCGACACCCGGCGTGAGGATGTCTTTAGCATCGACACCCCGCCGCCCACCGTCTCGGGCGAGTTGCACATCGGTCACGTCTTTAGTTACACCCAAGGCGACGTCATCGCACGCTTCTGGCGAATGCGGGGAAAAAATGTCTTTTACCCGCTGGG
>DATHNV010000187.1:0-3263 GCA_035485615.1 Acidimicrobiales bacterium | reverse complement strand
GGCGACGTCTCGCTCAACCACGCCTGGGCGTATCCCGCGTTGGTCGGCGCGAAGTCGCCGCGCTTGGCGTCCGCCACGACCAACACATCGGCCTCACGCGCGTCGGCGAGGAGTCTTTCCAACACGCGATAGCCACCTGATCCGAATCGTTCGAAGAACGCGACTTGGGGCTTGATCGCCGCCACGACACCGCTCACCGCGTCTAGGACACTGCGCGCAAAGAACTCGAGTGCGTCCACGTTGTCGCTGTGGCCCCAACGCTCGAGTAGTTCGCGACTCGGATCAATGCCCACACACAGCGGGTCTAGTTCTCGTAAGCGTTCGTCGAGACTCGCCCCAAACGTGTCAGCCATGAGCTGCTCCAATCACGTCGTCGAGAGACGCGACGTTGTGTGACGCCAGCCAACTCTCGAGCTCTCGTTGCACCCGCCAGGGGGCTCGGGGATCCGCAAAGGTCGCGGTCCCCACCTCCACCGCGTTCGCACCTGCCATCAGCATCGCCACCGCGTCGTTGCCGGACGCCACACCGCCCACCCCCACGATCCCAACGTGCGGGAATGCCTCACGGCACTCATAGACCGCCCGCAGCGCGACCGGCAAGATGCCCGGTCCACTCACTCCCCCACCCCCGTTGCCGAGAGTGGGACGCCGCGCCTCGATGTCGATGACGAGTCCGAGCACCGTGTTCACGAGCACGAGCGCGTCGGCGCCCGCCTCAAGCGCGGCGGCAGCCACCTCGAGCAGCAACGGGGTGTTGGGACTCAACTTCGCCCACACCGGACGCTCGGCGAGCGTGGCCGCCTCCACGATCTCGGCGGTGGCCGTGGGTGAGTGGGCGAAGATCTCACGACGACCTTCGAGGTTGGGACAGCTCGCGTTCACTTCCAACGCAACAATCTCGGAGCCGCGCATGGCGCGGGCCGCACTCGCGAACTCCTCGACGCTGCGCCCCCAGATCGAGCCCACCACCGTGGCGCCTCGCGCGAGAAGAGCAGGGAGGTCCTCGCGACGCCACGCCTCCACACCCGGACCAGCCAGACCCACGGCGTTCACCATGTGCGGACCCGAACTCGTAAGACGAGGCGGCGGGTTGCCCTCGAAGGCGAAGGACGCCAGTGACTTAGTGACGACCGCGCCGAGTTGAGCGAGGTCGCCGTAGTCCGCGAGTTCATCCCCGTGGCCCGCCGTGCCCGACGCGGTGAGCACCGCGGAACGGAGCTCCACATCTGCGACGCGTGTCGCGAAACTGCTCATGAGTGCAGCGACTGGAGTGACGCGACGCGCCAACCCTTGTCGCGAGTATCGGCAATGCCCTTAGCGGCCGCGAAGCCCGCGCTCAGCGTCGTCACACACGCGACCGCGTTCGCCACGCAGGCCTTGCGAATCTCCGCGCCGTCGGAGCGCGCACTCGATCCTGAGGGCGTGTTGACGACCATCTGCACTTCGTCGGTCGCAATTAAGCCCACGGCGTCGCCGGCCATATCGCTCAGCCCCACCTTGCCCACCAGCATGTCCACGGTGACGCCCTGGGAGCGAAAGTACCCCGCTGTTCCCACCGTCGCCGCCAGACGAAATCCGAGGTCGACAAAGAGTCGGGCCAGCTCGACGCCCGCCACTTTGTCGCGGTCGGCTAAGGACATGAAGATCTGGCCCTGATCGGGCAGCCGGGTGCCGGCCGCCAACTGCGACTTGGCGAAGGCGATGCCGAAGCTCTCCCCGATGCCCATGACCTCGCCCGTTGAGCGCATCTCGGGGCCGAGGACCGTGTCGACGTCGGGGAAGCGGCTGAAGGGCAGCACGGCCTCCTTCACGCTGACGTAGTGGGGATGGGGAGTGGTCGCAGTGATAACTCCTTCATCGCGCAGTTGCGCGAGGGTCTGTCCCATCATCACGCGCACCGCGACTTGGGCGAGGGGAACGCCCGTCGCCTTGGCCACGAAGGGCACGGTGCGACTCGCGCGTGGATTCGCCTCCAGGACGTAGACCTCCTCGTCCTTGACTGCGTACTGCACGTTGATGAGCCCCACGACCTCGAGCGCGTGAGCGATCTTGGTCGTGCTCTCGCGCAGCGTTGCGAGGACGCTCTCGCTGAGCGACTGGGGCGGCAGAGCGCACGCGGAGTCGCCCGAGTGCACACCCGCCTCTTCCACGTGTTCCATGACGCCCGCGATGTACACGTCGCCAAGTGAGTCGCGCACCGCGTCCACGTCAACCTCGATGGCGTCTTCGAGAAAGCTGTCGAGCAGGATCGGGCGACTCTGGGACACTCCCCCCTCACGTGCGAGCGACCCGTGCTCGCTGGTGAGGTCCATCATCACCCGTTCGAGTGCCGCGTCGTCGTAGACAATCTCCATGGCTCGCCCGCCCAGCACGTAGCTCGGGCGAACCAACACGGGATACCCCACCCGCTTGGCGATCACGCGCGCCTCGGCGAGCGAGAGGGCCACGTCGCCGGGTGGCTGCAGGAGACCGAGTGACTGGCAGATCTGTGACCAGCGCTCGCGATCCTCGGCGGCGTCGATCGAGCGCACCGGCGTGCCCAACACGAGATCAGGGTCTAGTGAGTGAGAGAGCTTGAGGGGCGTCTGTCCCCCGAGGGCCACGATGACCCCGGCGAGGCGGGCTCCGTCCACACAGGCCGCACGCTCGGCCGCGATCACCTCCGCCAAGTCTTCGGGGGTCAGCGGCTCAAAGTACAGACGATCCGAGGTGGAGTAGTCGGTCGAGACCGTTTCGGGATTGCAGTTGACCATCACCGCTTCGTAGCCCATGGCCCGCAAGGCCATGGATGCGTGCACGCAGCAGTAGTCGAACTCGATGCCTTGGCCGATGCGATTCGGGCCCGAGCCCAGAATGATGACGCGGTCGCGCGACGAGGAGGCCACTTCGCTCTCGTCTTCGTACGTGCTGTAGTGATACGGCGTCGTGGCCACGAACTCAGCCGCGCAGGTGTCAACGGTCTTAAAGGTCGTCACGACCCCCTGAGCCCGGCGCCACGCGGCGACCTGGGCCGTCTCGGTACCGGTGAGTTGAGCGATCTGCGGGTCCGAGAATCCCCATTGCTTGTAGCGGCGCCACTCGCGCGCGCCGAAGTGCTCGGGACTCAGTTGGGTGAGTTCGAGCTCTCGCTCCACGATGAGCGACAGCTGGTGCACGAACCAGGGATCGATGCCCGTTCGCTCGGCGATCTCGCGCACGCTGACGCCACGACGCAACACCTCGTGGAGGGCGAAGAGTCGCTCGGGCGTGGCCACTTCGCAGCG
>DATHNV010000186.1:0-3292 GCA_035485615.1 Acidimicrobiales bacterium | reverse complement strand
GAGGGCCTGG
This sequence comes from Acidimicrobiales bacterium, assembly GCA_035485615.1. Lineage (GTDB taxonomy): Bacteria > Actinomycetota > Acidimicrobiia > Acidimicrobiales > RAAP-2 > RAAP-2. The sequence continues at coordinate 3,282 of DATHNV010000186.1, read as the reverse complement.
GCCTCGTCGCTGAACTGTTGAACGGTGATGACCGGACCAAAGACCTCGTTCTGGATCATCTCGTCGTCCTGGTGCAGGTCGGCCACGACCGTGGGCTGGATGAAGAAGCCGTCACGATCTAGCGCCGAGCCGCCCGCGGCAATGCGCGCGTGGCCCGAAGTACGCGAGAGGAATCCCTGGACCCGTTCATACTGCGAGCGATTGTTCACCGCACCGAAGAGTGCGTCGTCGTTGTCGGGCGCGCCCACCACGGTGTTGTTGGCCTGCTCGACCAGAGCGTCGACGAAGTCGCCGTACACCCCGGCCCCCGCGAGCACGCGCGTGGCGGCCGTGCAGTCCTGGCCCGCGTTGAAGTAACCAGCGATCGCGATCGCCTCGGCGGCACTCGCGAGGTCCACGTCGTCAAAGACGACGATGGGAGCCTTGCCACCGAGTTCCAGGTGCACGCGCTTGACGTCCTTGGCGGCCGAGCCGGCGACCTCGATGCCCGCGCGCACCGAGCCCGTAATCGAGACCATGGCGGGTGTGGGGTGTTCCACGAGCGCACGCCCGGTGTCGCGATCTCCGCACACGACGTTAAAGACACCCTCGGGCAGAACTTGGGCCATCAGTTCGGCCATGAAGACTGTCGAGGCGGGCGTGGAGTCACCGGGCTTGAGGACCATCGTGTTGCCCGCGGCGATCGCTGGCGCCCACTTCCACACCGCCATCATCATCGGGTAGTTCCACGGCGTCACGGCCCCGCATACGCCCACGGGTTCCCGCCGCACGTAGCTCGTCATGCCCTCCATGTACTCACTCGCGCCACGACCTTCTAAGAGACGCGCAGCGCCCGCGAAGAATCGAATCTGGTCGATCATGGGTGGAATCTCTTCGGACATCGTGACCGAGAGGATCTTGCCCGTGTTCTCGGACTCGATCGCTACGAGCTTCTCGGCGTTGGCTTCGAAGAGATCGGCGATCTTGAGGAGGGCAAGCGAACGCTGCGAGGGTGTGGTGCGCTTCCACGACGCGAAGGCCTTCTTGGCCGCGCCGTAGGCGGCGTCAATGTCGGCGGCGTTCGACACAGGCATCTCGAGGTACGCCTGGCCCGTCGAGGGGTTGATCAGATCGACGTACTGACCGCTCTGGGGAGCGACGGACTCTCCCCCAATGAAGTTGGCAAGACGCGCCATTTTTCCCCTCCTCGACGATGCTGCTTCGTTGCAGCTCTCTCAGTCACTCTGCCAGAAAACATAAGGCTTCTGCAACCGGAGGAAGCAGGAATGAGTCACTTCTCAGAAAAAACTCGCCTCATTTCGTCGCCAGATCTGCTTATACTGTCAAAAACCGCAGCATGGGGCCTCTCGGCCACCAGCTAAGGAACAACCAATGTCAGCAACCAAAGCGCAACGAGAGAGTGACAAGCAAGTCACCGACGAACTCGTCAACTCTGCGCCGGGGGGTCTCGACTCACTCGATCGCAAGATCATCACGCGACTGCAGCGAGACGGGCGACGCGCCTACGGCGCGATCGCCGAGGAGATCGGTCTCTCCGAAGCGGCCGTGCGCCGACGCGTGCAACGCCTGAAGGACTCGGGCGTCATGCAGATCGTGGCGATCACCGATCCCCTGCAACTCGGCTACGGCCGTGAAGCGCTGATCGGTATTCGCGTGCACGGCGACGTGCGTTTGGTGGCCGACAAGGTGGCGGCCATCGACGAAGCCAACTACGTCATCATGACGGCCGGCAGCTTCGACATCATCGCCGAAGTACTCGCCAAAGATGACACCGACCTGGTGCACCTGTTGAACGACTCGATTCGTTCAATTCCGGGTGTGACCGAGGTCGAAACGTTTTTGTATTTGAAGTTGGCCAAGCAGACCTACGCCTGGGGGGAAAAGTGACACTCAACGAAGCGATCACGGATGGCATCACCGTGACGAACGAGAAACAACCGAGCCATCAGTACTCGGAACGCGCGCGGCGCAACCTGTGGTTGCAGATGTCCCGCATGGGTGCCTACGACCACGACAAGGAGATCCCCATCTTCGTGCGCGGTGAAGGTACGCGCGTGTACGACGCCAACGGCACCGAGTACTTCGACGGTCTCTCGGGGCTCTTCACCAACGCCCTCGGCTACGGTCGCAAGGAACTCGGTGAAGCCGCGGCCACCCAGATGAACGAGCTCGGATTCTTTCCGCTGTGGACCTACGCGCACCCCCGCGCCATCGAGTTAGCCGAGCGACTGGCCTCACTCGCACCGGGCGACCTCAACCGCGTCTTTTTCACCTCCGGTGGAGCAGAGGCGAATGAGAGCGCCTGGAAATTGGCGCGCAACTATCACAAGATGCGCGGCGACATCGACCGCTACAAAGTCATCAGCCGCGAGATCGCCTATCACGGCACGACGCTCGGTGCCCTCACGATCACCTCGCTCCAGCCCTACCGGATCCCTTTCGAACCCCTGGTGCCCGGGGCCATCAAGGTGCCCGCGACCAACTTCTATCGCGCGGAGCGACACGCCGATGATCCCATCGCCTTCGGTCTGTGGCAAGCGCGACAGATCGAAGAGGCCATCCTGCGCGAGGGCCCCGAGACAGTGGCGGCGGTCTTCTTAGAGCCCGTCCAGAACGCGGGCGGCTGCTTCACGCCCCCTCCCGGCTACTGGCAGGAAGTCCGCGAGATCTGCGATCGCTACGGCGTGCTGCTCGTCTCGGACGACGTCATCTGCGGCTTTGGCCGCTTGGGCAGTTGGTTCGGTGGGTACAAGTACGACTACGTCCCGGACATCATCACGTGCGCCAAGGGCATCACCGCGGGCTACGCCCCGCTCGGTGCGATGATCGTCTCGGATCGCATCGCCGAACCCTTCATGCAGGGAGACGCGGCGTTCTTGCACGGTTTCACGTGGTCGGGCCACCCGGTGTCGTGTGCCGTGTCGCTCAAAGTCCTCGACATCATCGAAGAAGAGGGAATCTTGGAGCACGTCGCCAAGAACGAGTCGTACTTCCACGACGGCCTGGACTCCTTGCGCGACATTCCCATCGTCGGTGACGTACGCGGTGCGGGGTACTTCTGGGGCATCGAACTCGTCAAGGACCAGGACACGAAAGAGACCTGGTCAGGCGATGACGCCGAGCGACTCTTGCGCGGCTTCGTCTCGCCCGAGATGTTCCGGCGCGGACTCATCTATCGCTCGGACGACCGCGGCGACCCGGTCGTGCAACTCGCCCCACCGCTGATCTCGACGCGCGACGACATCGACTTCATGGTGGGGGTCCTTCACGACGTCTTCAGCG
>DATHNV010000185.1:0-7911 GCA_035485615.1 Acidimicrobiales bacterium | reverse complement strand
GCGCGCGTGCTCGCGCGTCTGGGCGACTCGGTCACGACCGACCACATCTCGCCCGCGGGCAACATTCGAGCGAGTAGCCCGGCGGGCACGTATCTCGTGGACGCCGGTGTCGACCCGTCGGACTTCAACAGCTACGGCACGAGGCGGGGCAACTACCAGGTCATGGTGCGCGGCACGTTCGCCAATATTCGGATCCGCAACCTGATGGCCCCGGGCACCGAAGGCGGGGTCACGCTGAAACTGCCCGAGAACACGCCGATGTCGATCTTCGACGCCGCGATGGCCTACGCCGAAGAAGGTACGCCGTTGGTGATCATCGCGGGCAAGGAGTACGGCACGGGCTCGAGCCGCGACTGGGCCGCCAAGGGCACCAAGCTCCTCGGTGTGCGTGCGGTGCTGGTCGAGAGCTACGAGCGCATTCACCGCTCCAACCTCGTGGGCATGGGTGTCGCACCCCTGCAGTTCCTGCCCGGCGAGAGTGCCGAGACGCACGGCCTCGTGGGAACCGAAGTGATCTCGATCACGGGCCTCGAGCCGCTCAATCACGGAGAAACCGTTCCCACGGTCACGGTGCACGTGACCCGCGACAGCGGCGACACATTCAGTTTCGAGGCGCGCCTGCGCATCGACACCCCCACCGAGGCCGAGTACTTTCGCCACGGCGGCGTCTTGAACTACGTGCTGCGTCAACTCGCGGCGAGTTAGCGCCGCTGCCCCGCACGTCGTGATGCTGTCGAGTTAAACGCCGGCCGCGACGACCGCCGCATCCACACTGTCGAACATGGGAATCGCTCGAATCAGTGGATCGAACGAGCTCAAGAGAGTCTTCTTCACCGCGGGGTTCACTCTCGCGAATGAGATCGTCATCTGGTCTTCGTTGAGATCGTGAACGACCTGGGACAGAATCGTCATGCCGGTGAAGTCAATCTCGGCGATCGCCACGGCGTCGAGCACGAGATGGCGAGACTGGGGATACTTCTCGAGCAACTGATGAATGTCGCGGCGAAACACCCCCGCGTTGGCAAAGAACAGGTCGTTGTCGAAGATGACGACCAGAGTGTGGTCAATCATCGAGACATGAGGACTCCCCAGAGGTTCCCAACTGGTCGTGCCATCGTGTCGCCCGAGCACCACCATGTGCGGCCGTGCGGAACGCCACGTCTGATCGAGGACCGCCAGGCCCACCGCGATGGCAATGCCCTGCTCCACGCCGATGAAGATCACCCCGAGCGCCGAGACCGCCGCAAAGAGGAACTCAATGCGATTCGCTCGCCAGATCTCCCTGAGCAAAGCAACTTTCATCAGACGAGAGGCGATGAAGATCAGCACTCCGGCCAACGCGGCCAAGGGAATCATGTGGGCGTAACCGGCCAGTGGCGAAAGCGCGATGGCGATCACCGCCGCGCAGAGGCCCACGATCTTGGTGGATCCGCCTGCGAGTCGCGACACCGTCGTGCGAGCGGGTGACGCGTCGACCGGAAACGCTCCGACGAGTCCCGCAACCACATTGGCCATTCCCACACCGACGAAGTCGCGACTGATGTTGGCCTCAATGCCGAGATCGTCAGCCGCGGTCCTGGTTGTCGCCGCTGTCTGGGAGAGGATCACGATCACCAGAGTGACCGAGGTGGTCACCACCACTCCCCACTGCCCCGACGTCAACCAACGCAAGCGCCACGACGGCAGGCCCACCACGACCGTGCCGAGCTCGCTCACCCCGTGGCTCTGCAGCGAGAGAGTCGCGCACAGGATCGTCGCCACCACGATGCCGCCGAGGGCCCACGGCAATCGGGCGTCGATCTTGTCACCCACCAGCATCACCGCCAACGTGCCGAGCGCCAAGGCGATCGACCAGCCGCTCGCCGACGAGAGATGGCGAACGATCCAGTCCACTCGTTGAACGATGGTGGTGCCGCCATGGGCAATGCCCAGGGCGCTGGGCAACTGGTGCACGACGATGATGACGCCGATGCCAAAGAGAAACCCCGTCACGATCGGCAGCGAGAGAAAGTCAGCGATCCAACCCAGCTTGAGTAACCCGACCGCCATGACCGCGAGGCCCGTCACCACTGCGGTCACCGCCACCAGTTCGAGGTAGAGCGTCGACGAGACGGGGGCCAGGCGAATGAGTACCACCGCAAAGAGCGGAGCAATCGTCGAGTCCGCGCCCACCGAGACGATCGGATTGGAACCTACGAGAACAAAGACCAGGGTGGCCGCGATGAAGGCGATCAACGCGAGAAAGGCCGGCACCCCGGCTAGCTGGGAGGTCGCGAGCTGCTCGGGGATCGCGATGGCGACCAGCGTGACCCCAGCGAGGATCTGCCCGGCGTAGTTGGCCCGGTTGACGCCGCGAAACAGGTCACGAGCGCCACCCCAGGGGCGGCGAAGACCGATGGGCGTGCGTGACGAATCTGGTGTCACAGCGTTCGCCATTTCTTCACCCTACGACGGCGGGGCGAACTGTTCTAGCCAGTGATAACGACGCGAAAGCCCTCGGCGAGACGGCCTTCCTTCATGCCCGCACTCTCTGCGGTCGCCGCGGACCACGTGCGCAACATCTTCTTGAGACCTTTGCGACCACCGATCTGACTGACGTGCTTGGAGAGCGCGTCGAACTTCTGATCGAAGGTCTTGGTGATGTCGACCACCATGGTCGGCGACGCACCTCCCACCCACACTTGGGAGACGGTGTGGGGCTCGAAACCCTCGCGAATGAGTTCGGGGAACGCGTGGGGGTTACGGGCATCGGGATACACGGCGCGCAATGTCGCCTCGCCCGTGGCCATGTGGTCGGGGTGACTCGAAAAGATCCGCTCGTAGTTGCGCTCGGGGTTCTGCGTGATGACGAGTTGAGGGCGGTGCAAACGGATAACGCGCGCGATCTCGCGGCGCAGCGCCATCGTCGTCTCGACGCGCCCATCGGGCCAGTGCAGGAACGTCAGGTTCGTCACGCCGACTTCTTTGGCGGCGGACGTCTGTTCGGCCTCGCGGACCGCCATGCGCTCTTCTCGCGTGTCGGTCGAGTCGTCGCCACCCGCGTCCCCCGAGGTCACGAGGCAGTAGGCCACGTCCACCCCGCGGTTCGTCAAGTACGCAATGGTGCCTGCCGTGCCGAAGTCCACGTCGTCGGGGTGAGCCACGACCACGAGGGCGCGCGTCAGCCACGGCTCGAACTTAAAGATGGGCAGCTTCTCGCTCACGACAGAGAGTCTTGCATCGTCGGGTCCCAGTTCGCGAGATCGCTCAGTCGAGGGTCGTTCGAAAACACCTCAATAATCGGGCGTCGCAAGTTCAATCGGCGCATAATCACTTCGGCCTCGATGACCTGATTCCACAGCAGCAACGAGACCACGACGCCGGTCGAGCCTGCCCGAGCCGTGCGGCCCGAGCGGTGCAGGTAGGCCTTCTGGTCTTCGGGCGGATCGAAGTGCATCACGCAGTCCACGCTGTCGATGTGAAGTCCGCGTGCGGCCACGTCGGTCGCCACCAGCACGGGTAGCTTCCCGCCCTGAAAGTCAGCCAGGGCGCGCTCGCGCTGCGCCTGGCGCAGGTCGCCGTGAATGGCGGCCGCATTCACTCCCTCTTTGTGCAATTGCTCAACCAGTCGATCGGCCCCTCGCTTGGTGCGACAGAAGATGATCGTCTTATCGAACGAGCGACAGATAGTTGCGACCACCTTGATGCGGTCCATTTGGTGCACCTGCAAGAAGTGGTGGGCCATCTGCGAGACGGTCTGGGTGTCGCTGGCGACTTCGTGGAAGACCGGATCGCTGAGATAGCGCGAGACCAAGCGGTCGATGGCGCCGTCGAGGGTCGCCGAGAAGAGCAGCGTCTGGTGGGGCTTGTTCGCGATACGGCGCAACACCCACTCGACCTGGGGCATGAAGCCCATGTCGGCCATGCGGTCGGCCTCGTCGAGCACGAGGACATCGAGGCTTTCGACGTTCACCTCTCCGCGGTCACCGAGGTCGATGAGCCGACCGGGCGTGGCGATGACGACGTCGCTGCCCTTAGCGAGCGACTTGATCTGACGTTCGATATCGGCGCCGCCGTAGACGGCGGTCACCCGCAGGCCCAGCGCTTCTCCGAGCGGCTTGAGGACCTCATAGACCTGCACGGCGAGCTCACGGGTGGGCAGCAGCACCAGTCCGCGAGGGCGAGCGGGGCGAGACGGTGTGGTGGGCGTTGCCCCGTCCGAGGCGATGCGCTGGAGCGTCGGCAGTCCGAAGCCCAGGGTTTTGCCTGATCCGGTCTTGGCCTTCCCGCATACGTCACGGCCGGCGAGCGCGTCCGCGATCGTCATGGCTTGGATCGGAAAGGCGGTCGTAATGCCTTGAGCGTTCAAGACGGCGACTAGTTCTGGCGAGACGCCAAGACCCTCGAAGGTTTGATTGGTTATGTATGAATCACCGGCAAGTGCCAGCGACTCGGCTGTTTCACTACTCACGTATGTCGTTTCTCGGTTGGACCCGTAACCGTCATGCGTGCGAAGTGGGCCCCAGCTCATATCTTCGAGCTCCCCTCTATTCTACCTGATGTCCAGCAAGTTCACGCAAGGAGTACTCATGACCCGTCTCTCAGCAGGTGATCGCGCGCCCGCGTTCACTCTGAACGACCAGAAGGGCGAGAAAGTTGCTCTTAAGGATTTCGCCGGACAACGCGTTGTCCTCTACTTCTACCCGGCCGACGACACGCCGGGCTGCAACAAGGAAGCGTGTCAGTTCAACGACGAACTCGCCGCCTTTCGCTCACTCAAGGTCAACGTCATCGGTGTCTCACCCGATGGCGCCGAGAAGCACCAGGCCTTTCGCGCGAAGTACGGGCTCAACTTCAACTTGCTTAGCGACCCCACCAAGAAGGTCATGGAGAAGTACGGGGCGTTCGGCGAAAAGATGATGTACGGCAAGAAAGTCCAGGGCGTCATCCGCTCCACCTTCGTCATTGGACCGACCGGCAAGATCGAGCGCGCCTTCTATGGCGTGCGCGCCGACGGCCACGCGCTCAAGGTTCTCGCGGCCCTGTCGTCGTAGCAGTCCCTAACGCTGGTGCACCGAGCACCAGTATGTGGTGCGTCCGCCGATCGTGTCGATCAGCATGGTTCCGCCGTCTTTGGCACACAGGCCACCGGGAAAACGCGCGTCCATGTGATCACCCATGTGCGAGCCACCACGACCGGTGAGCGACTTCATGGTCTGTCGAAAGGCGCGAAAGAGGCGATCTCGCTCGTCGGTGCTCAACGTCGCGCACGGCGTTCTCGGATCGATCCCGGCACGGTAGAGAATCTCATCACCGAGGAGATTGCCCACCCCCGCAACCTTGGACTGATCTAACAATCTCGCTTTGATGGCCGGCCCCTCGCCGCGCGAAACCGCGATCACGTCGTTGAACTGTCGCCGAGTGAGCGTGAGCGCGTCGGGACCCAGCTCGTCGAGATCCGGATTGATCTCGAATCGCGCCAAGCGTCGAGGGTCGTGGACCACCAACTTTCGACCATCGTCGAACTCGAGTCCCCCACGCACCCACTTCGCGTCAAAGAGGTGCGGCCCGTAGAACAGACCCTCCACGCCGGCGTCACCGTCGAGCAGCAACACGCCGGTCATGCCGAAGCGCACGCCGAGTGTGGGACCACTCGTCTCCAAAAGCAGCAGCTTGCCGCGACGACTCGTACCGGTGATGCGAAGACCCTTGACCGTGCGCGCCCAGGCCGAGGGCGACGTGAGTTTCTTGGCCAACAACGCGTCCGCCCATCCTCGTTTCACGCTCGCACCCACGACTCGATCAGCGAGTTGGCGGTACGACTCGACTTCCAGGATTTCAGGCACGGAGCGAATCTATCGGGGGCGAAGTGGACGAATGGACTTACTAGGGTTGACTCCGTGGCCGTTGAGAAACCGCAGTGGAAAGAGCTCTTTCGTGAGGTCGTCACGTCGGGACTCTGTACGGGGTGTGCGGCGTGCGTGATTGCCTGCCCCCATCCGGTCCTGGACTACGAGGCCGATAACGGCGTCTATAAGCCCTTTCACCTCGATCTCGACGGCGGACCCGATGACTGCACGCACGGCCAAAAGGGCTGCACCATGTGCACGAGGGCCTGTCCGCGCTTTCGCAACTGGGAGAGCGAGATCGACGTGCACCGCTTTGCACGCGAGCGCACCGAAGACGAGGTGTGGGGTGTGGGCGACGTCTTGCTCGCGCGCGCCACGGACGAGTCGCTCGTCGAGAACGGCCAAGACGGCGGATTCGTGACCGCACTTCTGCTCTACGCGCTCGAGCACGACATCATCGACGCGGCCCTCGTGAGCGGGCTGGAGGGCGACGGGTCCACCTGGCGCGCGAAGCCCGTGGTCGCGCGCACCAAAGAGGACGTGATCAACACCGCCAAGTCGCGCTACACCTACTGCGCCAACCTGCTCGCCTACAACGAGGCCGTCGAAGGTGGAGCGGAACGTATCGCCGTGGTGGGCATGGGATGCATGGCCTCGGCCCCCGGTGCGATGCAGGCTCGCAAGGCCGGCAAAGTCGCACGCCGCTTGAGCCTCACGATCGGGCTCCTGTGCTCCAAGACCTTTGACGACGCGATCTTCGAAGAGCTCTTCGAAGCGAAGTACAACATCCGACGCGCCGACATCGTCAAGATGAACATCAAGGGCGTCTTTCAACTCTGGACCAAAGACGGCGGGTACTACGAGATACCGCTCAAGGAGGCCCACGCCTACACCCGCGAGGGGTGCACGCACTGCCCCGACTTCGCGGCCGAGCACGCGGATCTGTCGACCGGCGGTATCGGCGCGTTCGGCGACTGGACGCTCGTGATCGTACGCACCGACCTCGGGCGTGAACTCATGAGCGCGATGAAGAGCGAAGGTCTGATCGAGACGCGCCCCGGCGACGATGACCCCGGAGCGCTCGTGTTGTTGCACAAGCTCGCACGCGTCTCGCGCAAGCGTTGGCCCGAGTCGGCCGCCCCCGGACCGGGACGGCTTCCCGTGACGGCGGGCTAAGTGAACTCTGGCTCGACCACGATCCTCTTTGTCCGTCACGGCACGACCGCGACCACCGGATCGATCCTGCCCGGACGTGCCCCGGGTCTGCATCTGTCGTCGCGCGGGATCGAACAGGCGGAGTCCCTGGCCGAACGTCTGAGTGAACTCGCTCCGAAACCGACGGCGATCTACGTCTCGCCGCTCGAGCGCGCCCGTGAGACCGCCGCTCCGCTCGCCGCCGCCCTCAATCTCAAGCCGGTCGTCGATAAGGGCTTGACCGAGTGTGACTTTGGCACCTGGACCGGCAAGCGACTCGCCACGCTGGCCAAGCGACCCGAGTGGGCGAACGTGCGACACTCGCCCAGCACCTTTCGATTTCCGGGCGGCGAGTCCTTTAGTGAGATGCAGTCTCGCATCTGGGACGCGGTGAGTGCGATCGCTGCGCGCCATAAGCGCCATACGGTGATCGTGGTGAGCCACGCCGATCCGATCAAGTCCGCCATCACCTACGCCCTCGGCGTGCCGATCGACCTGTTTCAGCGCACGGTGATCTCCCCGTGCTCTCTCAGTGCGGTCACCTTCAGCGGCGGCACGCCCATTGTGCTGTGCGTGAACAACACCGGTTCCTTGACCGAGTTGAGACCCTCATGAACTACGTTTTTTCCGATCCCGACAAAGTCATGGTGGGAGTGCGCGGCGAAGTGGGCAATCGCCTCTTCCTCTTCCAAGTGCGCGAAGGTCGCCGCCTCGTCATCGTCAAGTGCGAAAAGATGCAACTCGCCGCTCTGGCGGAGTGGATCGGCCACGTGTTGATCGAACTGGGACGACCCGGTCATCTGCCCGAGGACTTCGCCCTCGAGCCCGAGTACGAGAGCGACTTCGTCGCGGGCGACATTGCGGTCTCGGTCGACGACGAGGCCAAAAC
>DATHNV010000184.1:0-2859 GCA_035485615.1 Acidimicrobiales bacterium | reverse complement strand
AACAACTATCTTGGGGACCACTATGGCTCCGGGCACCGCGACACCTCTGCTCGAACTCGAGCACGTATCGGTCCACTTCGAAGGACTGCGAGCGCTGGATGACGTCTCGTTCGATGTCGCCCTCGGAGAGATCGTGGGACTGATCGGTCCGAACGGCGCCGGCAAGACAACGGCCTTCAACGTCGCTTGCGGATTCGTCAAACCCTCGCAGGGACACGTGCACTACCCCAGTGCCGGCAAGTCGAACCTGAAGCCGAATCAACTCGTCGGTGCCGGCGTGGCGCGAACACTGCAAGGCGTGGGACTCTTCCCTCACTGCAGCGTGCTGGAGAACGTGGTGGCCGGAGGTCACCTGCGACCCAACGGCGGTTTCATCGCCAGTTTCTTCTCGTTACCCAACGAGGTGCGCTCCGAGCGCGCGCTTCGTCGCGACGCGCTCACCATGTTGGAGCGTCTCGGGATCGCTGACATGGCCGCGCGCCTCCCGTCGGCGATCCCCTACGGCATCGCGAAGAAGGTCTCGATCGCCCGGGCTCTGATGAGCGCTCCGACGCTGCTGCTGCTGGACGAACCGGCCTCCGGTCTCGACGAAGCGGAGCTCGAGGACTTCGCACAACTCATCCTCGAACTGCGCACCACGATGGGCGTGCTGCTCGTCGAACACGACATGGAGTTCGTGATGCCGTTGGTCGATCGACTGGTGGTACTCAACTTCGGCCAGGTGATCGCCCACGGCACGCCGTCCGACGTACGCAAGGACGAGGCCGTCATCGCCGCCTACCTCGGTGTGGACGAATGATCACGATCGAGGACCTCACCGTCTCCTTCGGCGCGGTGCAGGCGTTGCGCAGCGTCACCTTCGAGGCCGAGACCGGCCACATCACGGCGGTGCTCGGCGCCAACGGGGCCGGCAAGACGACGCTGCTGCGCACCATCAGCGGTCTGAAGGAGCCCCGGTCGGGAACGATTCGCTTGGGCGACCGGTCGCTGGTGCACATGCGGACCGAGGACATCGCCCGTCTCGGCATCGGCCACGTCCCGGAGGGCCGCGGCGTCATCGGCGAGTTCACCGTCGAGGAAAATCTCCGTCTCGGCGCGCTGACGGCCAAGGTCAACCTCGCACGCGGCCTCGAAGAGCAGTTCGCACTGTTCCCGGTACTGGGCGAGCGCCGCAAGCAGCACGCCGCGAAGCTCTCCGGCGGCGAGCGGCAGATGCTGGCGATGGCCCGAGCCCTGATCGCCAAGCCGTCGGTGCTGCTGTTGGACGAACCCTCGCTCGGACTCGCACCCCTGGTGACCGCTCAGTTGATGCACACGATCCAATCGCTCTGTGAGTCGAGCGACCTGACGGTGATCCTGGTCGAACAGAACGCGACGTCGGCGCTGCGCATCGCGCACCGCGCCGTGGTGTTGCACGTCGGCAAGGTGGTGGCGAACGACGCGGCGTCGGTCGTGGCGACCGACGAGAACCTGCGTCAGTACTACCTGGGACTGGTGGAGTGATGGATCCGTTCCTCACCTCGCGCGTCGTCACCGACATCCTGGGCGGTCTTACCAACGGCGTGACCTACGGAATGGTGGCCCTCAGTCTGGTGCTCATCTGGCGCTCCACCGGGATCCTCAACTTCGCTCAGGGCGCGATGCCGATGTTCGCCACCTACGTGGGCTTCGCTCTGTTGTCGTATCACTTCGGTTACTGGCCGTGCGTCGTGGCGTGCGTCATCGCGGCCCTCCTCATCGGTGGACTCACCGAACGACTGCTGGTTCGACGTCTCTACGGCAAACCGGAGATAAATCCGATCGTGGTGATGGTCGGATTCCTCATCGTCCTCGAAGCGGTGGCCGCCGCCATCTGGTCCTCGACGCCGCGGAGCCTGCCCAGTCCCTTCTCGACGATCCACTGGCAGCTGGCCGGTCGACCGTTCGCCCTGTCCCCCTTCACCGTCTACGAGATCGTCACCGCGTTGGTGGTCATGTTGGCCGTCGCCGTGCTGTTCCGGTTCACGAACCTGGGACTACAACTCCGCGCCTCGGCGCTGGCCCCGGAGGTGTCGAGGCTGCTCGGCGTGCGGGTCGGTCGACTCCTGACGCTCGGTTGGATGCTCTCGACGGCGGTGGGGGTGATCACCACCATCCTGGTCTCGGCGAACTTCTTCTCCGGACTTACGCCGACGGTGATGGACGGCATCTTCGCCTACGGCTTCATCGCGGCGGCTATCGGTGGTCTCGAGAGTCCCGTCGGCGCGATCGTGGCGGGCATACTGCTCGGGGTCGTCAATCAGTTCGTCACGGACTTCGTCAACCAGAACGCCGTCATCATCATCGCGCTGGCCATCCTCGTCGTCTCGTTGATGATTCGACCGAGCGGCGTCTTCACCAAGAGCGCCCAGAGGCGGGTCTGATGAATCTCCTGTCCGATCGGCGGGTCCCGGTCGCCCTCGGTCTGGCCGTCGCGGCGACCGTCGTGGCCGCACTGAGTGCCTCGACCTCGCGCAAAGGGGTGGCGCTCAGCGTGGCCCTCGACCTGGCTATTGCGTGCGGCACGATCCTCAGCCTGCCCGGATTCAAGTCGAGTCACCCCGTCGTCTCGCGCGCGGCCCTCACCGTGCTCGGCCTCGACGTGGCCCTCTTCGTCACCTTCTTCTTCAGTTCGAGCACCAACTTCAACCTGGCCACCGGCGCGGCGATGTCCATCGTGCTGCTCGGCCTGTCGTTCTTGACCGGCGCGTCGGGTCAGATCTCGCTCGGCAACGGGGCCTTCATGGGCGTCGGCGCCTTCGTCATGGCGATCTGGGCCAATCATCACGCCACCACGCCCATCGTGATCACGCTCTTGATCGCCGTGGCCTGTGGCGCGCT
>DATHNV010000183.1:0-3719 GCA_035485615.1 Acidimicrobiales bacterium | reverse complement strand
CTCGACTCCCATGTCGATCCAGTCCAAGATCCCGCTGTATCACCGCGCACCCGGCTTCGGATTTCCCGGGGTGCGGGTGGACGGCAACGACGTGGTTGCGGTCTACGAGGTCTCCAAGCGCGCCCTGGACACCGCACGCTACGGCGGGGGACCGACGTTGATCGAGGCCTACACGTATCGCCTTGGGGCGCACACCACCTCCGACGATCCCACGCGCTATCGCATCGACGCCGAGGTCGAAGTCTGGAAGCACCGCGATCCGATCGAGCGCGTGAAGGCCCTGCTCGTTCGCGAGTACTCCGTCAAGGCCGCCCAGTTTGACGAGGTAGCGGCCGAAGCCGATGAGAAGGCGCTGAAGCTACGCGAGGATGTGCTCGCGATGGACCGGCCCGATCCCATCACCATGTTCGACAACGCCTACGCCGAGCCGCACCCTCTGATCGAAGAGGGGCGCCGCGAGATGATCGAACTCGGCGTGAGCGGAGGACACTGATGGCCACCACCTCAATGACGATGGCCAAGGCCCTCAACGAGGGACTGCGCAAGGCCCTGGAGAACAACAAGAAGGTTCTCATCATGGGTGAGGACGTCGGCAAACTCGGCGGCGTCTTCCGCATCACCGACGGTCTGCAAAAGGACTTCGGCGAGGATCGGGTGATCGACTCGCCGCTGGGCGAATCGGCCATCGTGGGCACGGCCGTGGGGCTGGCGATCCGTGGATATCGCACCGTGTGCGAGATGCAGTTCGACGGCTTCGTCTACCCGGCCTTCGACCAGATCGTCTCCCAGGTGGCCAAACTCCACAAGCGTTCCGATGGTGTCTACAACATGAGCCTGGTGATCCGCCTGCCCTTCCAGGGCGGCATCGGCGCGATTGAGCACCACTCCGAGAGCCCCGAGGCGTACTTCGCCGCGACCGCCGGCCTGCGCGTTGTAGCGTGCTCGACCCCCAACGACGCCTACTGGATGATCCAGCAGTCGATCGACCACGACGACCCCATCATCTTCTGTGAGCCCAAGAGCCGGTACTGGGAAAAGGGCGAAGTGGACCTCGATCGCCCGCCGGCCGGTCTCTTTGACGCCGTCGTGCGTCGCGAGGGCACCGACGTGACCGTCATTGGCTACGGCGGCACCGTTAAGACGATCCTGCGCGCGGCCGAGACGGCCGCCGTCGAAGGCGTCTCGCTGGAGGTCATTGACTCTCGTGGTATTTCGCCACTTGACGTGCCCACCATGGTGACGTCGCTTGAAAAGACCGGACGTCTCGTCGTGGTCCAAGAAGCGCCCCACACCGCCTCCATCGGTTCGGAGATCGTGGCCGAGTTGACCCAGCGCTGCTTCTCATCGATGCTCGCGCCGGGCATGCGCGTGAGTGGGTATCACGTGCCGTATCCGCCCACGCGACTGGAAGAGGACTACCGCCCCAACGTTGACCGCATTCTCGACGCGGTCGACCACGTGATGGGATACGACCAGTGAGCGAAGAAGTATTCCTCCTGCCCGACGTCGGTGAAGGTTTGGTGGAGGCCGAGATTGTGCAGTGGAAGGTGGCAGTGGGGGACGTCGTGACCCTGAACCAGCCGTTGGTGGACATCGAAACGGCCAAGGCCACCGTCGAGCTGCCGAGTCCCTACGCGGGTACGGTTGTCGCTCTGCACGGCAACGTCGGGGACACGATGGAAGTTCACAAGCCCCTCATCACTTTTGAGGTCGCGGGCGCGAGCGCACCGGCAAAAGTGAGCGCCAGCGAGACCGCGACCAGTGAAGCGATCGCCGAGAGCGAACTCATCGAGCAGAGTCCCGCCGCCGTGGGCGAGGGCCGCGAGGCCGTACTCGTCGGCTACGGGGTTGCGAACGAAGACGGTGTGGTCACGCGTAAACATCGCCGCGCTGGACGCAACGGCACGGCACCCAGTACTCCCGCGCCTGTGGTTGCGGCCCCGGCAGCTGCGACTGCCAACCCGAGCCTGATCCCGCGTTGCACCCCGCCCGTTCGCCTCTACGCCAAGCAACACGGCGTGGACCTCACGACGCTGCGCGGCACGGGCCGAGACGGGCTCATCACGCGCGACGACGTCGACAAGGCGTTGAGCAGCCCCTCCGCACCCGTGGCAGTGGCACCTCGCGGTCCCGCGCCAACCGGCCCGACCACGCCGTCGCACTTCGTGGGTCGCGACATTGAGTCCTGGTCAACCGGTCCGAAGGAGGAGCGCATCCCCGTCAAGGGCGTGTTGCGCGCCATGGCCGAAGCGATGGTCCAGAGTTCGACGAGCGCGCCGCACGCCTCGGTCTGGGTTCGCTTTGACGCCACCAAGACCATGGAACTGGTGGCCTCATTAAAGAAGCAGCCAAGCCTGGCCGACGTCCGTCTCTCGCCCTTGGCCATCGTGGCGATGGCCCTGTGTGACGCCGCGCGGAACTACCCGGGTATCAACTCGAGCTTTGACGCCGCCGCGGGTGAAGTGATCGTTCGACGCACCGTGAACCTGGGCATCGCCGCCGATACGCCCCGAGGGCTGATCGTGCCCAACATCAAGGGCGCGGACGAGCTGGACCTCGTGTCAATGGCCCGCGCACTGAACGTGCTCGTGGACAAGGCGCGCGCTGGAACCACCACGCCCAATGAGATGATCGGCACCACGCTCACGATCACGAACGTCGGACCGTTCGGTGTCGATGCGGCGATGCCGATTTTGCCGCCGGGCACCGGGGCGATCCTCGCGGTCGGGCAGATCGCGAAGGCGCCATGGGTGGTGGACGACGAAGTGGTCGTTCGACTCGTGTGTGAAATCGCGATGTCCTTCGACCACCGGATGGTTGACGGCGCGCTCGCCTCACGCGTTCTCGGACACGTCGCGAACTATCTGGGCGATCCCGCCGGCGCGCTGCTCGCGGGCTAGGCCCGTAGCGCCTCGAGGGCGCGATCGGCATGAGCGTTCATGCTGACCTCGCTTGAGATCACGTCGCGTATGCGCATGTCCGGATCGATGATGAACGTCGCGCGTTTCACTTTGAGAAGGTTGAGCGCGCGCTTCACGCCGTAGTGACGGGCCACGCCGCCGTCGACGTCGGCCAGGAGAGGAAAGTCGAGGCCATTCTTCTTCGCGAACTGCGCCTGGCGATCCTCGGCGTCCATCGAAATACCCACGGGTTGGGCGCCAAGTGCGCGAAACTCCGCAGTCAGATCGCGAAAATGGCATGACTCCTTCGTGCAGCCCGGACTCATCGCGGCGGGGTAGAAGAACAGGACGACGGGACCGTCCTGCACCATCCTCGACAGGGTGCGACTCGTCCCGTCCTGGTCGGTGAGAGTGAAGTCGTAGGCAGTGTCGTGCGCACGCACGATGTTCAGGCTAGGCGTCGAGTCGGAAGCCAACGCCACGAATCGTGATCAGGTGTCGAGGATTCGCCGGGTCGTCTTCGATTTTTTGGCGAAGTCGCTTGACGTGGGTGTCGAGCGTACGGGTGTCGGACAGCTCCAGGCCCCACCACAGGGTGTCGAGGCAGACCTCG
Organism: Acidimicrobiales bacterium; assembly: GCA_035485615.1. Lineage (GTDB taxonomy): Bacteria > Actinomycetota > Acidimicrobiia > Acidimicrobiales > RAAP-2 > RAAP-2. The sequence continues at coordinate 206 of DATHNV010000183.1, read as the reverse complement.
CGCGTCACCACCTGGCCGAGTCGCGTGGCAAAGAGCGCGAGCAGGTCGAACTCCTTGCGCGAGAGTTCGACTTCGCGGTTCTGGCGCGTCACGGTGCGACGTGTGAAGTCGATGCGAAGGTCACCGAAGGTGATGACCTCGCCGTCGGTGGTGGTCGGACGGCGCAGGACGGCACGGATGCGCGCGACGAGTTCGCGCAGTCGATA
>DATHNV010000182.1:0-3977 GCA_035485615.1 Acidimicrobiales bacterium | reverse complement strand
GCGACAACAGCCACCACATGCCGTGGTCCGCGGGCACGCTTGGCTCGTCCCAGTTTTCTCCCGTAGGGATGCCAGGAATTTCGTCAAACAGGTAGAGCGGGTGTCCGTTGTAAGTCACCTGCTCGCCAACACCCGCTCGCTTTACTTCGCCCAGCAGTGACTGCTTCACTCCGGGTCCAGCGACTGGCGAGGCGGTGGTGGTGTAGGCGGGCCAGTCGTCGTGGCTCGACGACTCGGGCCCGGTGCAGACATACGGTTGGCCCTCCACGCTCTGCTTGGTCGTGGTGCAGCCAAACGTCGTGCCGTGATCGCTGGTGATGAAGTACAGCGCCGTTCCGGCCGACATACCCGAACCCGCCACCAACATCGGACCAAAGGGTCCATCAAGGACGTTGACGACGCTGCCCTTACTTGCCGCTTGCGCTGATGATCCGACAACACTCAGGACCGAAACGGCCGTGAGCACGGTCATCGCGCCAACCATCGCTGCCCACCTCTGTATTGACGCCCTCTTGTTCATCGATGCCTCCTCGCACAACGCGTCGATCGACACGTTGAAGTTCTCTGTGAATGCTCGCGCCAGCGAGTTCGCCCGCCAAGGTGGTTAGCCCATGGTTCGCACTTCGTGGAGGTACCCCCGAGGTGATGTCGCGAGCACGAGGTGCCTCCCCGGAGGGTCGCGACGGGCGATGGTACTTTCTGGACGTGGCAATTCGCGTGGTTCTGGCCGAGGACAACGCACTACTGCGCGAGGGCATCGCTCGCATGATTAGTGCGGAGGACGACTTCGAGCTGGTTGGTGTCGCTGCCGACTATCCCGAGCTAATCGAACTGATCACTCGCTGCGAGCCCAGTGTGGTGATCACCGATATCCGCATGCCACCTACGGGCACCGATGAGGGGATACGCGCCGCCAACTGGGCTCGCGAGAACCACCCGACGGTCGGTGTGGTCGTCCTGAGCCAATACACCGCCCCCGCCTACGCGTTGGCCCTGCTCGAAGAGGGTTCGGCCGGACGCGCATACCTCCTGAAAGAGCGCGTCGCGGGCGCCGACGAACTCGCGCGCGCGATTCGTGTCGTCGCCGAAGGAGGTTCCGTCATCGATCCTCTCGTGGTGGACGAACTTGTCAAGGCGCGCTCAAAGCGTCCCAAGACGGACTTGGACTGGCTAACGCCTCGCGAAACCGAGATCCTCTCCGAGATGGCCCAGGGCAAGTCCAATGGCGCTATCGCCAAGACCCTGGGCGTCTCGGAACGGGCAGTTGAAAAGCACTCAAACTCCATCTTTGCCAAGTTCGGGTTGTCCGAAGAATACGATCTGAATCGGCGCGTCAAGGCAGTTCTCGTCTACCTCGGCGAGGCGCCGGGAAGTTAACCCCACCCCGCCACGAGAGCCACCTCACTCCTAGAGACGCTTGGTGCGTGAAAGAATTAGTGCGTGATTGATCAAGCCCTCTCCGTCATCGTTGTCGATGATCAGGCCCCCTTTCGGATGGCCGCACGTGCCGTTATCCGGCGTTCGGAAGGATTCGAATTGGTGGGAGAGGCGGAGAACGGACTCTTGGCGCTGGACTTGGCGAACCAGGTCCACCCCGATGTCGTCTTGATGGACATCAACATGCCCGAGATGGGTGGCATCGAAGCGACGAAGCGAATCGTCGAGGAGCTGCCCGACACGTTTGTCATCCTGTGCTCCACCTACGAGATCAACGATCTGCCACCCGACGCCAAGACCAGTGGTGCGCGGGCCTACGTCAATAAAGAGAAGCTCGGAGCTAAGACCTTGCGGCGTCTGTGGGAACAGCGTGGCGACGTGGAGTTCGCGAGCTAGGTGTTGAGCGGTAGGGACCCGCGAATCGCGGTGCCGTGGCCCACCTCGGACTCCCAGCGCACTGCCCCGCCAATCGCACCGAGTCGGTCCATCATGTTGATGTAGCCGTGACCGCGTTGCGCGGTGCGCACGTCAAAGCCCGGCCCATCGTCGCGCACCTCAAAGAGCAGGCTGCCCGACTCCTCCCAGACGCGCACCACCACGTGCGCCGCCGCCGCGTACTTACCCGCGTTCTGTAGCGCTTCGAGACAGCAGAAGTACACCGCCGCCTCGATGTCCCCGCCGTAGCGTCCGATGTCGGTGGTGATCAGTTCGACGTCGAGGGGAGAACGGTTCGCCACGGCGCGCAGCGCCTCACCCAGACCGCTGTCGACCAGGAGTGGCGGATAGATACCGTGGGCGAGTTCGCGCAGTTCCTGAATCGTCTCTTGAACGGCGAGGCCCAACTCGTCGAGCATCTCGGCCGCGGCCGCGGGGTCTTCGCCCAGCACGTCCTTGGTGAGGCGCAGATTGACCGCGAGTGCGACGAGGTGCTGCTGCGCTCCGTCGTGCAAGTTGCGCTCGACGCGACGACGCTCGGCGTCGCCACTCGCCACGACGCGCGCTCGCGAGGCGCGCAACTCGTCGGCCTGCTGGCGCAGTTCGTCCAAGGTGGTTTGCAAGGCGGTGTCGAGCTGGGCGTTATGCAGGGCGAGGCCAACTTGACGCGCGAGGTCGGCCAGCACGCGGTCGTCCTCATCTCGAAAGGCAACCGCTCCGGGTGCACGCGAGACGACAATGATGCCCAGCAACTCTCCAGCGTGACTGATGGGCGCGACGCGAAGAGGTCCGGCTGCTGCGGTCGTGGCGATCGACGGCAGCCAGACCGACGCCCATGCGTTCCCCGACACACCGGCGCGCGCGACGACTGTTCGCTCCTCGCGCGAGATCTGTATCGACCTCGTGGGTCGATCGGGCACCGACACGGCCAAGTCAAGCACCTCGCCGTTGCCGGTGAAGATCTCGGCCGACGTCAGGGTGAGCGTCTTGCGCAGGGACTCGACGAGCTGCAACAACAACTCGTCCATTGGAATGGCGCGGGTCATGCGACTACCGAAACTGCGCACGACCTCATCGGGCGCCTCGCGCGAACCATACGTGAAGCTCGTGGCGATCCGGCTGAAGCGCGCTCGCAAGGCAAGTTGCGCGACGGCCGCCGCGGCGGCCGCGGCCATCGCCCACCACAGCAGGTCGCGACCCGTGCGGTTGGTCGGGGCCTTGTCGAATCCGCGCACCGCGAGCAGGTACGCACCGGCCACGATGGCCACCGTGCCGAGCGTCGTGAGCAGGTGGACTAAGACGCGATCAGCGTGTTCGGCCGCGCGGGCCGACCCCATCGCCAGGCCCAGCGGGATGAAACAGGTGAGCGCCAGCAGCGTCGGTGCGACGTCGAGCGGCCAGTCGACCAGTGAGTGCAGGGTCACGATGATGACGCCGAGAGTGAGAGTCAGCGTGGTACCCACGGTGACGGCTTGAACTCGTTGCCGACCGCGCGCGGATGCGACGACGTAGCGCGCTCGCGCCGCCGGGTACGTCGTGGCGAGCGCAATCACCCAACCGACCGCGAGCGGCCATGGGGAGAGAGCCCGTGAGCTGGTGAGATACACGATGCACAGCGCGACGGCAACGGTGTACCAGGCGATCGCCGCGAACTGACGCGCGCGGTCGATGAGGCGACCATCGCTGAGAGACAGTACAAGTTGAACCACCACTGCCATCGTCAGCAGCGCGGCCAGCTCGGCCAACTTTCGAGGCGTGACGTCAACGCCGAGGCCGTGACGGTCGCCCACGCGCATGGCCACGATCGCCACCGCGCCCCCGAGGGAGACCAGTGAACACAAGAGCGCGAGGCCGGAGTCTCGCGACATCCCACTGAGCGCCGCGATTGACCAACATAGAGCCGCGACAGCGGCGATCACCCAGAAGATCAGGCGGCCTGCGTGCGGCGCGTCGACCAAGGCAACGGCCACCGCGACGATCGACAGCGCGACGAAGAGTCCCGTCGCCAAGCGCTGGCGCCCGGACGTCGACGTGACCCTCGGTGCCAAAGGGGAGTTCACACTCAGTGTGTCGCGCGCGCTCAGAAGGTGCCGATCACCGTGACG
>DATHNV010000181.1:0-2259 GCA_035485615.1 Acidimicrobiales bacterium | reverse complement strand
CCCCTCGTGGAGCCAACGACCGAGGGAACTCGTCTGGTCATCAACCTGACGGGCGACGTCGAGCCGTTCTTTACCATGTCACGCGACCTCGTTGACTTTGCCCAGCATCACGGTGCCCAGATCGAGGCCGTGACGAGCGCCAAGGTCGCCCAGCGCATTCGCGCTCGGGGCATTGACGTGCTCCTGCGCCCACGGAGTGAGGCGCGACGCGCGTTGAGCGACGCGCGCGTCGTGTTGCACATCTCAGACGGTGCCAGGTTTCCCTCGTTCGCGATCGCCGCGTTGGCGGCGGGCGTGCCCACCATCGCGCGCGCCACGGCGATCAACCGCGAACTGCTGAGCGGCGCGGCCGAACTGACGAGCGGCGACGACGCCGTACCCGCACTACTCGAGGAGCTGTGGGACAACTCCTCGCGACGGGCGATCGCGATCGCGGCCGGGAGGTCTCGCGCCCAAGACTTTGCCCCGGCCACCGCCGCGCGCGCCTACATAACTCTGTATCGCGCAGTCGTGCGAGGCTAGAGACGTGTCCCCCGAGGTAGCCGTCTCACTCGACCAGTTCTATCGTCCCCAGCCCGGCGGCATCGCGACGTACGTGAGAGGTCTGATCAAGGGGCTCGTCGCGCTCGGTGACGAGTCGCTTCATCTGACCGGCGTCGCTCCCACCGGCACTCCTCGTCAGCCGCTCGACGACCTGGGGGTACGCAGGGTAAGTGCGAGGCTGCCGGTCGGGCTCCTCACGCGGATGTGGGCGTACGCAGCGACGGGTGTTCCGGGGACGAGCACCGTCGTGCACGCGACCTCACTCGCCGGTCCCTATCGCGGCGGCGCGCCCGGGGCCGTGCGCTCCCTTGCCCTGCACGATCTTCTGTGGCGCGACGAACCCGATGCCAGCACCCCTCGGGGCATTCGGTTTCACGAACATCGTCTGGCACTGCTGCGTTCTCGCGAGGACGTGCGCGTCATCGTGACCGCGCCGGGCCTTCGCGATCGCCTCATTGCGGAAGGCTTCGCGCCAGGTCGACTCCACGAGTCACGCTTTGGGGTGGACGACGATGACGTCGCGCCCGACAGCGCGGAGCGGGTGGCCGCATTGCTGCGCGAGGCCGGGGTCGACGGACCCTTTACGCTCTACGCCGGAACGAGGGAGCCCCGAAAGAATCTGGAGCGCTTGGTCGTTGCGCACGCGAATGCACGCACCGAGCACCCAGAACTGGGAGCGCTCGTCGTGGTCGGTCCTCAGGGGTGGGGAAGTATCGATCTCGCCAACTCCACTGTGCTCGGTGAGGTCAGTCGCGCCACGCTCAAAGGGTTGCTCCGCGAGTCGTCGGTCGTCGCCTACGTACCGCGGGCCGAAGGCTTCGGTCTGCCGCCCGTCGAAGCGCTACACCAGGGAGCGCGTGTCGTGGCGAGTGCGTCGACGCCCAGCGTCGCGCACAACCCCGAGGTGGTAGTAGTGGACGCCATGGATGTAGCGGCGATCGAAGCAGGTCTCGTACGCGCTTTGACGTTGTCGACCAGCGAAACGGCCCGCGCGCAGCGACGCGCCAGTGTGGCAGATCTCACCTGGCGAAACGTCGCCCTCGATCACCTGGCGAGTTGGCGATGAAGGTCGCCCTCGACGTCTCGGCCGTGCCCGCGCAGGTGGCCGGGGCCGGTCGCTACATCGTGGAAGTCGCGCGGCGCCTCCCACTCCGCGATGTCACCACGACCCTGGTGACGCGTCGCGACGACACCGAGCGATGGGCTGGCCTCTCGCCGAGTGCGACCCTTGCGCCTCTCGTTCCGAGTTCTCGCGCGTCGCGATTGGCGGTCGAGGCGTATCTGCTCGGCACGTCGGCCACCGCCAAAGAAGTCGATCTCTGGCACGGCCCTCACTACACGATGCCACGACGTCGCTCGACGCCGTGCGTCGTAACGATTCATGATCTCACTTTCTTTACCAATCCCGAGTGGCACGAGCGCTCCAAGGTCGCGTTCTTTCGTCGAGCGATCACGTTCTCGGCCCAGCACGCGAGCGTGCTGATCTCGGTCAGCGACTTCACGGCCCGACTCATGGAAGAGCTCTTTCCCCAGCATGCGCCCATCGTGGTCGCGCCGCTCGGCGTGGAGCTCGATGTCTTCAACCCCGACAGCTCCTTCGACGGCGATCTCTTTGCGCGTCACGACCTGCCGCTGGGTTCGTCCTACATTCTCTTCGTGGGTACGGTCGAGCCCCGCAAGGGACTCGACCTCTTGCTCGAGGCGTTCAGCGAGGTG
>DATHNV010000180.1:0-4810 GCA_035485615.1 Acidimicrobiales bacterium | reverse complement strand
GCAGCGCGATCGCCTGAAGTCCCTCGAAGTCGAGTTGGACCAGGCGTATGACTTGCTGCGCCAGCGTCGCGCACGTCGTGTGGCCGGACAAGATCCTGATGAAGCTGCGGTGCGCAGCGAGAGCGTCGTCGAAAACTACCTGCAGTAGTTCGCCACCTCCGTGGACCTTGAACTCAGCGGCCGTGCCTTTCTCATCACCGGGGGCAGCGACGGACTCGGGCTGAGCCTGGCGCAGCGATTGGTGAGCGAAGGCGCAAACGTGGCCGTGTGCGGACGCGACGTCGAGCGCGTCGCCGCGGCGCAGACGACTCTGGGCGACGGCGCGCTGTGTTACCGCGCGGACGTGACCGTTCCCGCCGACGTCGACGGATTCATTGACGCAACGCTCGAACGTTTTGGTCGACTAGACGGCGTCGTGAACAACGCCGGTAAGTCCGACGCGGTGGCAATTGTGAACTCAACCGACCAGCAGTGGCGAGACGACTACGAGCTCAAGGTCATCGCCGCGCTGCACGTGTCGCGCCGTGCGATTGCACCCCTTAGTGAGACCAAGGGTGCCATGCTGAACGTGCTGGCCACTCGTGCGCGCACGCCCGGGGCGGGAACGACGCCGACCTCGGCCTCACGACTCGCGGGACTCGCGCTCACCAAGGCCTTGGCCGGCGAGGTGGCGCCCCAGGGAGTTCGGGTCAACGCGATCTTGATCGGTCTCATCGAGTCGGGCCAGTGGGTGCGCCGCGCGGCACACGCGGGCGTGTCGCTCGAGGAGTTCTACGCAAATATGGCCACTTCTAACCAGATACCTCTGGGCCGCGTCGGCCGGGCCGACGAGTTCGCTGACCTCGCGACATATTTATTGTCACCGCGCGCGAGCTACGTCACGGGGGTAGGGATCAGCCTGGACGGAGGTCTCTCGCCCGTTATCTGACCAGAGGGCGGGGGAGTTGAGCGACAATGTCGCGGATTGAGCTGGCGATGTCAAGTGCGGTGGCGTAGGGCGCCAGGGCCGCGCCGGCGCGACCGTGAAGGTGGGCGGCGAGGGCAGCCGCCTCAAATGGTTCGTGACCTCGCGCGATGGTGGCCGCGATAAGGCCCGCGAGGACGTCACCGGACCCGGCGGTCGCCAACGACGCGGTGCCCGAGGTCACCACGCGCACCGCACCATCAGGGTGAGCGATGACGGTCCGAGGTCCCTTGAGCAAAACAACGCAGCCCGACGCCGCCGCGAGTCTGCGCACATCGCCCAAGCGATCGTCACTCACGGGCTGTCCGTTCAATCGCTCAAACTCACCCTCGTGCGGGGTCAGCACCCAAGTGGCCTGATGGGGTGTGTCGTCAATGAACGCGCGATCAAGGCCGTCGGCGTCCAGCACCACCGGACACGTGGCGTGCGATAGGGCATCGCCGAACCACGTGGAAGCGTCCGGCCCGAGCCCCGGTCCCACCACGACGGCTTTTGATCGAGGATCGACGCCCACCTCGTGCGTATGAACCACTTCTGGTGGAATCGAGACCTGATTGGAGACCTCACCGCGGCTCGCCAGGCGGATCATGGATGCGCCACCCGCAAGCGCGCCACGAGTGACTAACTCCGCGGCACCGGGCATGAGTGTCGAGCCGACGAGGGCGGTGATCGCGTGTATCCACTTGTGGTCGTTCTCGTCGTACGCCACGAACTGAGCGAGATCTTCGTCCCCTATGAGTGCAGCGTCAGTGTGCACGACGATGCCGAGTGAGGCGAAGTGAAGGTCGCCCACAAGCGACACGCTCGGTCCCATCACGTGCGCGGGCTTCAGCGCGCCGAGCGCAATCGTGGCGTTCGCCCGCAGTGGGTGACCCAGCAGAGCGCCAGTGTCGGTGTCGACACCCGAGGGCAGGTCGACGGCCAGCACGAGCGTTCCCTCATCGAGTGACGGTGCGTCGTAGCGCCGCGAGGCTCCGGTACCCAACACGGCGTCCACCACGAGGTCGTAGCCCGCGAGGTGCTGGGGTGCTTCATCAAAGGCGATGACCTCGACCACGGCGCCGCGCGCGAGAAGCCACCGAGCAGCGACGCGACCGTCGGCCCCGTTCAGACCCGGTCCCACCAGCACCGCGACGCGACGCGCGCGGCAGCTTCCGAGCAGTCGTTGCGCGCACAGCCCCACGGCGGTGCCCGCGTCGGCCACGAGGGCGTCTTGTCCCCGCACGGCGACCGCCGCGGCGTCAGCGTCGCGCATCTGGGCGAGCGTCGCGATGGGAATCATGGACTCTCCTTCACGCGCCACCGTACCGCGACGAAGGGGCGATACCGAAACGACCACGGCACACCATCGCGATCAATCGATGCGATGGTGTGCCGTGGTGAGTCGAGTCCTTAGCCCTTCAGCCAGGCGGGAATCGGGCTGATCGTCAACGTCTTGGTCGAGTTGAGTGGCGACGCCTTGGAGTTGCCCGTGAAGTAGACCGTGCCATTGACCGGGAGTGCCACCACGGGCGCCTTAGTGCCATTGGCTGCGATCTTGGCGATGACGCCGCCGGTGAGACCCTGGTGGTTGGAGCCGGAGAACTTCAGCGGCGTGATCGCGGGATCGGCGTACGTCGTCGACAGCAGCGACTTGACGAAGCCGGCCCGCGTAACGGTACGGCCTTCGGCCTTGAGGGCCTCCACGAAGGCGACTCCCCAACCCACTCCGTAGAGCTCGTTGCCGTTCAGGATCGAGTTCGCGGTCACGCTCGGGAAGTCGGACTTGTCCGCCATGAGGACCTTGCGAATCCAGGGGATCCACGGGTCGCCGGTGTCGGTGACCGAGGGGAAGTAGTCAAGCGTGTACGCGCCTGCTTCGCCCGCGTAGTTCACCGACGTCGGGTCAGCCCCGACGCTGGAGATGATCCAGGTCGGCGAGTACCCGAGGGCGTGCGCCACTTCCAAGATGCCGGTGGTAAATCCGGGCACCGAGTCAAGGACGACGACTTGGACTTTGTTGGCCGCGAGCGTGCCCACGTCCGCCTGAATGTCGCTGCTGGAACCCGTGACGGCGTCCGCTGCGTTGTAGGTCAAGTTGTTGGCACTGGCGATGCTCACGCCACCGTCTTGCAGACCGAGGAGACCGTTGGCGCCAAAGTCGTCGTTCTGACCGATGAAGCCGACGGTCTCGCCCGCAAAGTGCGTCTTGATGAAGTGGGCGAAGATCTTGCCTTCCGCGTTGTAGCTGGTCTGGTAGCCGAACAGGTCCGGGTACTGGGACGGGTCGTCCCACGCCTTGGAGCCCGAGTTGACGAACAACTGGGGCACACCGTTCTGCTTGAGGTAGCTTTCGACGCTCTCTTCGGCGGCGGTCCCAAGGGAGCCGACCGTGGCAAAGACGTGGTCTTGCGCAACCAGCACCTGGTTCTGACTGAGAGTCGTCACACTGACGCCCGCGGTGCAGCCCAGGCCGTACGCGGCGAGGTCGTAGCAGTCGTCCAGGCGGATGTACTTGATCTTGCGACCGTTCACGCCACCGTGAGCATTCACCCACTTAAAGACCGCGTTCGCCGCGGCCGAGACCGGGGCGTACGTCGCCGCGATGCCCGACAGGGGCACCGATGCGCCGATCGTGATCTGCGTTGAGGTGACCCCCGGTGTTGAACCGGCTGCTCCTGCGGTACTACTCGAGAGCACGCCAGTGGCGATACCTCCCAGTGAGAGCGCCGAAACGCCCAAGAGCGTCAGCGATCGTCGAAACCGTCCCATTTAATTCCCCCTAATGAATGAACGTATCCACCTTGATACTGGACGGTAACTATAGTTTCGCCGCGTCGTTCACAGGTGGTCGGGCTCTCAGGGAACGAACGAGCTTTCGCGCGGGCGTCGTGATGGAGACCAACCCGCGCGGGACGAAGAGCATCGTGAGGATCAAGAGCAGGCCGAAGATGATGCCTTGCATGTTGGCGCCCAGGTTCGAGGTGGGGTTCACACCCGTCAGTGAGTTCACCCAGGAGACCAGATCCGGGCTGAAGGAGTAGATGATGCCGCCCAGGACCGCTCCGCTGAGTGTCCCGATGCCGCCCAACACCATCAACGTGAGCAGGGTGATGGACAGGGTGAGGGGAAACGTCTCGGGTCGCACCGAGGCTTCGAGCAGCGAGTACATCGCCCCACCGAGACCCGCGTAGGCGGCCGCCACCATGAACGCGCTCGAGCGCGCCCGCGACAGGTTCACGCCCATCAGCTCGGCCGCGACGTCGTTGTCGCGAACGAGGCGCATGGCCCGGCCGCTGCGGGAGTGAAACAGGTTGGCCATGAAGAAGAACGCGACGCCCGCCACGACCACTGCCAGGTCGGCCGTCCACTGGGCGTTGGCGTTGATCGACGCATTGACGCCATGGAAGAACCCGCCGAACCAGCCCGGGGTGGTGAGCGAGTTCATGAAGATGCCACCCTCACCACCCGTGATCGAGGTGAAGTTCTGCGCGATGGGCGTGACCGCGGCGGCGAACGCCAGCGTGAGGCCCGCCAGGTACGGACCGCGCAGGCGAGTGGAGGGGATGGCGATGATCAGTCCGCTGATTCCTCCGATCACAGTCGCCAGAGCCAACGTGAAGATGAGGGGAGTGGTCGTGTGATGGTGAGCCCACACGCCCGCCGCGTAGGCACCCACGGCCATGAAGCCCGAGTTGCCCAGTGAGATCTGTCCGCTCCAGCCAATCAGCCAGCTCAGACCCAGAATCACGATTGCGATCGCGGCTCCACCGGCGAGATCAGAGTTCGCCACCGGGGGCAACACGATGGTGATGGCGAGGGTGACGGCCGTGAGAACCGCGACCCCAATGAGGCGAGAGTGAGTCG
>DATHNV010000179.1:0-3118 GCA_035485615.1 Acidimicrobiales bacterium | reverse complement strand
GGACGAACTGGAGGGTATCGCCAATCGTGGCGACTACGACCTGACCCAGCACTCGAAGCACTCGGGCGTCGCCCTGGACTACTTCGATCCCACGACGAACGAGCGCTACACGCCCTACGTGATCGAGCCCGCCGCCGGCGCCACGCGCGCCATGATGGCGTTCTTGCTCGCCGCCTACCACGAGGACGTGGTCGAGGGCGAGACCCGCACCGTGTTGCGACTCGACTGGCGACTTGCGCCCTATCAGGTGGCGGTCTTGCCGCTGTCGAAGAAGGCCGAGCTCGAGGGCGTCTCGGCCGAAGTCCTCGAGATCCTTCAGCCGCACTTCATGTGCGACTACGACGTGACCCAGTCGATCGGGCGACGCTATCGCCGGCAAGACGAGATTGGCACTCCCTTGTGCGTGACGGTGGACTTTGAGACGCTGAACGACCGCGCGGTGACCGTGCGTGATCGCGACACGACCGAGCAGGTGAGAGTCGCGCTCACCGACCTCGTGGAGTACATCCACTCGCGTACTCCCTACGAGTCGTGAGCGACGACGGACGCGGCCAGAAGTTTGGCACGGTCGCCGAACAGTACGACCAGTACCGTCCGGATCCGCCCGAGGAAGCGATCTCGCTCACCGGTGATCTCACGGGACTAAACGTGCTCGACGTCGGAGCGGGAACCGGCAAGTTAACGCGATTCCTCGTGCGCCACGGCGCTCGGGTGAGCGCGATCGAACCCGATGAGGAGATGCGCAAGGTCCTCGTGCGCCAGAGTCCGGAGGTGACGGTGCTGCTCGGATCCGCGGAGTCGGTACCCGCGGAGGACGCGTCTTTCGATGCCGTCTTTTCGTCTTCGGCGTGGCACTGGTTTCGCCAGCCCGACGCCGAGAACGAGTTCGCCCGGATTCTGGTGGACGATGGTGCCCTGCACGTCTGGTGGAACGGGTTCAGCCGCGACGTCCCCTGGATGCGGCAGCTCAGCGCGCTGCGCGAACGCCCCGGACAAGAGGGTCGGCGTCCGCGTGGCTGGACCGCCGAGTTGGAGCCCGGCGGACCGTTTGTCGATGTGGAGAACTTCCAGCTCAACTGGATCTGGCCACGCACAGTCGAGCAAGTCGTGCGTAATTTCACGACGTACTCGGGGGCGGTCATTCAAGATGAAGCGGCGCGTCTTGAATTAGAGAACAGCGCGCGCGCCAAACTCATCGAACTGGTGGGGGAGGGTCCACTCGAGTTGGAGATGACGCTTCGAGGGACAAACGCGCGACGTCGCGCGCGTTAAGACCCTTCGCGCGGAGGTATGGAGTAGGTGACCTGGGCTTTGGCGACCAGATCGCTCGATCCGCGCGAGGTCAGTTCGACGTCCACCACGGCCAGGCGCTTACCGAGTTTGATGAGCCGAGCCGTCGCTAACAGATCGGTAAAGCCGGGCTTGCGCAGAAAGTCAATATGCAGACTGGTGGTGACGGCGAGTAGGACCGGCCCAATGTGCGCGAGGATCACGAGCCACGCGGCGTTGTCGGCCACGGCCATCATGGTCGGTCCCGACACGGTCCCGCCCGGGCGCCCGTCGCGTTCCGTCAGGGGCTGAGCGAGAACGAGCGTGTCCCCGTCAATCGACTCGACGACCGGGACGTTCCAGTCGGGAAAGGCGTCGACGGTGATCTGCTGGAGTTCCTCAACGCTGAGGACCGGCTGCAACTAGGCAACCTTGCGGTACTTGTTCACCGCTAGGGGAGCGAGAACGATGATGGCTCCGAGCGCCCAGGCGAGCGCGATCCAGGTCGAGTGTCCGTGAGGTTGGCCGAGCATGAGTCCGCGAACCGCGATCGCGGTCTGGCTAATCGGCTGATTGTTGGCAAACGGGCGAAGCCACCCCGGCATCGAAAAGACGGGAACAAATATTGCTGACGCGAACGTGAGGGGGAAAATGACGGGAAAGATCATCGCTTGAGCGGCTTCGGCGTTGGGCGCGGCTAGCCCCACGAACGCAAACCCCCACGAGAGGCAGTACGCAAAGAGGAGCATCAAGAGGCATGCCTGCAAATACGGAATGACGCCACCGCTGGGACGAAACGACACGAGAAATCCCACGCCCGTGATGATGACCAGAACCAGAATGTTCCGAAAGAGATCGGACACGGTACGACCGGCGAGCACGGCCAGTCTCGCCATGGGAAGAGCACGAAAGCGCTCGATGAGGCCCTTCTGCAGATCCTCGGCCAGCCCAACGGTGGTGCCCACCGATCCAAAGATGACGGTCTGCACCAGAATTCCGGGAATCAAGTAGTTGACGTACGACACACCGGGAATTCTGATGATGCCGCCGAAGACGTAGCGGAACAAGATGACAAACATGATCGGTTGAATGATCATGAAAACGATCGCGACCGGAATGCGAAAGAGCGCGAGCAGGTTGCGCCGGGCCACCGTGAGAACGTCGCTCACGCCCCAACGAAACGACGAGTGGGTCGAGACAGACGAGGGAAGGGTGTCGATGCTCACGTGCGACCCATGCTCTTGGCCCGTCGACCAGTCGGAGCCGACCCATCGATCGGCTCATCTTCCGCTTTGTGACCAGTCAGATTGAGAAATACGTCGTCGAGGCTTGGCTCACGCAAGGCCAAGCCGCTGAGCGCGATTCCCGCGCCGTCGATTCGACGCAGCGCGTCGGCGGTCACCGAGGGACCATTGTCCACCGTCATCTCAATAACGCTTCCTTCCACATTGGCCGCTTTCGCCGACAGGTCGGCGACGAGCACGGCCGCTCGCTGCGCGTCGTCGGTCGAGGGAAACGTGAGCGACAGAACCGTCGTACCGAGGTTGGCCTTCAACTGCGCCGACGTACCTTCGGCGATGATCTTGCCGTGGTCCAACACGACGAGGTGTTTCGCGAGGCGATCCGCCTCCTCGAGGTACTGGGTCGTCAGCAACACAGTGGTACCGCCCTCGACCAGGTGCTCGATGATGCCCCACAGATCCTGCCGGCTCTGGGGGTCGAGGCCCGTCGTGGGTTCATCAAGAAAAAGAATCGGCGGCTCCGCCACCAGTGCGGCCGCCAGGTCAAGTCGGCGACGCATTCCCCCTGAGTACGTTTTCGTGATGCGATTCGCCGCGTCACTGAGTCC
>DATHNV010000178.1:0-2366 GCA_035485615.1 Acidimicrobiales bacterium | reverse complement strand
GATGAAGGTATCGCAACTACTAGCCGCCAAGGGGCACGAGGTGGCCACGATCTCCCAGGAGAGGTCGGTCAAGGACGCCATTGCGCTGCTCAAGGAACGGGGCATCGGAGCCCTGGTGGTAACGGGCATGACCCCACCGCTGGTGGGAATCTTTTCTGAGCGCGACGTAGTGCGCGCGCTCGCGTCCAGCGGCGAAAAGGCGCTGTCGCTCAAGGTGTCCGAGCTAATGAGCCACGACGTGGTGACCTGCAAGGAGAGCACCGAGGTGACCGACGTCATGACCATGATGACCGATCACCGCATTCGCCACGTGCCGGTCGTCGAGGACGATCACCTGGTGGGAATGGTCTCCATCGGTGACGCCGTCAAGTCTCGCCTCGATGAACTCGAAAAAGAGAAGCGCGACCTACTGGATTACGTGTCGGGTCGCTAACTACTTCGCGGCGGCACTAAGTCGAAGGTCGGCGCGATCGATCGCCGCTTGGGCGAGGATCTCTTCGCGGCCGTCCTCAGTTTTGGTGGCTTCGGCCAGTCGGGCCTCGGCCGCGTCCTTGGCGCGTTGCGCGCGCGCCACGTCGATCTCGGTGGTTCGCTCGGCCACGCTCGCGAGAACCGTCGCGAGCGTCGTGTCTGGTTCCAGGTCCTTGCCGACTTGAAAGAATCCCGTGTGCACGGCAAAAGCGATCTCGCCCTCGTCACTCGTCTGCACACGTACGACCGTTGAGGTCACGTCACCCACGGTGGCGGTGTGGCCCGCGAGGACCGTGAAGTCACCCTCGGACGATCGCGCGATGAGTGCGGTCGCCGTTCCGGACCACAATGCCGCTTCGGGCGAGAGGATCTCCACCTTCAGTGTGGTCATTAGTTCTTCGCTAGCTCCGCGGCCTTCTTCTCCACGTCCGCCGCGCCACCGACGTTGAGGAACGCCTGCTCGGGGTAGTGGTCAAGGTCGCCCTTGACGAGGCTCTCGAAGGACTCGATCGTCTCTTGGACCGGCACGTTGATGCCGTCGATGCCGGTAAAGACCTTGGAGACGAACATTGGCTGGGACAAGAAGCGCTGGATCTTGCGCGCGCGGGTCACGGTGATGCGGTCGTCTTCGGAGAGCTCATCGAGTCCGAGGATGGCGATGATGTCCTGGAGCTCCTTGTTGCGCTGGAGGATCTGTTGAACCTGTCGCGCGACCGCGTAGTGGCGATCTCCCACGATCTCGGGCGCCAGGATATTGGAGGTCGAGGTCAACGGGTCCACCGCCGGGTAGATACCCAGGGCCGCGATCTGACGACTGAGTTCGGTCGTCGCGTCGAGGTGGGTGAAGGTCGTAAAGGGCGCGGGGTCGGTGTAGTCGTCCGCGGGCACGTACACGGCCTGCAGTGAGGTGATGGAGTGTCCCCGCGTCGAGGTGATGCGCTCTTGAAGTTCGCCCATCTCATCGGCCAGGGTGGGCTGGTACCCCACGGCCGAGGGCATACGCCCAAGCAGTGTGGACACTTCGGAGCCGGCCTGCACGAAGCGGAAGATGTTGTCGATGAACAACAACACGTCCTGGTTCTTCACGTCACGGAAGTACTCAGCCATGGTGAGAGCGGCCAGCGCCACGCGCAGGCGTACCCCCGGCGGTTCGTCCATCTGGCCATATACCAGAGCGGTCTTTTCGATGACGCCCGACTCGCGCATCTCGAGCAGTAAGTCGGTGCCCTCACGCGTGCGCTCACCCACGCCGGCAAACACCGACACACCGTTGTGCTGCTCGGCGACTCGGCGAATCATCTCCATGATGAGCACGGTCTTACCCACGCCCGCACCGCCAAAGAGGCCGATCTTGCCGCCCTGGACGTAGGGCGCGAGCAGGTCGACGACCTTGATGCCGGTCTCGAACATCGTGGACTTGGGCTCGAGTTGGTCAAAGGCCGGGGCGGAGCGGTGAATCTCCCACCGGTCCTCCACTTTGCCGATGTCGTCGGTGTCGAGCGGCTCGCCCACCACGTTAAACACGTGGCCGAGCACCGCGTCGCCCACGGGCACACTGATGCCGTGCCCGCTCTGGCGAACGATGGTGCCGCGCACCAAGCCGTCGGTGGGACGCATGCAGATGCAGCGCACGCGACCTTCACCAATCTGCTGGGCGACCTCGGCGACGACGTGAATCGTCTTGCCCTCGAGTTCGATGTCCATCTCGACGGCGTGGTTGATCTCAGGCAGCGAGTGCGGCGGGAACTCCACGTCGACGACCGGTCCGGCGATGGCGACAACGCGCCCCGGCTCCAACTCGGTCTTTTCTGGTGCGATGGTCATGTGATTCTCACTTTCCCGAGCGGAGCGCTTCGGCGCCGCCCACGATTTCCATAATTTCTGTGGTGATCGAG
>DATHNV010000177.1:0-2658 GCA_035485615.1 Acidimicrobiales bacterium | reverse complement strand
CGCCGAGGACGACCGCAAGCGCCGTGAGGAGGCCGAAGTGCGCAACAACGCCGACGGTCTGGTCTACTCGACCGAGAAGTTGCTCAAGGACCAAGCTGAGTCCTTCCAGGGCAGTGAGCGCACCGATGTGGAATCGGCGCTGGCCACGCTGAAGGAGGCGCTGAATGGCACCGACATCGAGGCCATCAAGTCAGGCACCGACAAGTTGCTCAGCGTGAGCCAGAGCTTCAGCGCGCGTCTCTACGAGGAGGCCGCCAAGTCCAACGTGAACGAGCCTGCCGCTCCGGCCGGTGACGACGACGACATCGTCGACGCCGAGATCGTGGACGAATGAGTGACGACGTCGTAAAGAATGAGCCGGTCGCGTCGTCGGAGGACGACGCGACCGAGGCGTTCGACGATCGCAGCGAGTCCGAGCGCCAGAGGGATGAGTACCTCGACGCCCTTCAACGTCTCCAGGCCGAGTTCGAGAACTACCGCAAGCGCGTGGCACGCACGGCGGACGACGCCGCGCGCCGGGCGACCGGTGACTTCGTGGCCAAGCTCCTACCCACCCTGGACGCCTTCGACTACGCCCAAGCGCACTTTCCCGACGCCACGAGCGCCGAAGCAACCGCGCTCGCCCAGACCCGTGGTCTGCTGCTGGCCGCCCTGGCCAAAGAGGGCCTGGAGCGCATCGACGAGGCCAACGTTCCCTTTGACCCCCAGATCCATGATGCCGTCGCACACGCGCCACACGAAGGTGACGGCGAGACCCAGGGTCCCGTCGTCGAAGACGTCCTGCGCGCGGGGTACCTCTGGCGGGGTGTTGTTCTTCGACCCGCCATGGTGAAAGTCAGCGGATAGGTCCGGATAGGGATGGCTGAACGCGAGTGGTTCGACAAGGACTACTACAAAGTGCTCGGACTGACCTCGAGTGCCACCGATAAGGAGATCACCCGGGCGTACCGCAAGTTGGCCAAGGAGTATCACCCCGACACGCATCCCGGATCGGAAGAGAAGTTCAAGGAGATCTCGGTCGCCTACGACGTGCTCGGCGATGACGCCAAGCGCAAGGAGTACGACGAGGTCCGCCGTCTCGGTCCGGCCGCGAGTGGCCTGGGCGGGGCAGGTGCCGGTGGGTTTAACTTTCAGACCGGCGACTTCAGTGACCTCGGCGACCTTTTCGGGGGACTCTTTGGTGGCGGTCGACGCGCGCGCAATCAAGCTCAGCGTGGCGCGGACCTTGAGACCGCGCTACACCTCAGCTTTCGCGACGCCGTCAAGGGCGTCACGACCAGTGTGAATCTGCCCACCAACGAGGCCTGTCACACGTGCAAGGGAACGGGCGGCGCGCCGGGCAGCGATTTTCTCACCTGTGAGCGCTGTGGTGGGCGCGGCGTGATCAACGACGACCAGGGACCTTTCGCCATGTCCAGCGTGTGCCCCATCTGTCAGGGACGCGGCGGTCACTTCGCTCAAGCCTGTCCCACCTGTCACGGCACGGGTCGCGAACCCTCCTCGCGGCGCGTGAACGTGCGCATTCCACCAGGGGTCGTTGACGGCCAGCGAATTCGCCTGAAGGGCAAGGGCAGCCCGGGTGCGAACGGCGGTCCGGCCGGTGACCTCTACGTCGACGTCCACGTCACGAGCGACGCGCGCTTTGATCGTCGCGGTCGCAACGTGACGACCAGCGTGAAGGTTCCCCTCACCCAAGCCATGCTCGGCACCACGGTCGATGTGCCCACTCTCGATGAGCCCGTCACGCTCAAGGTGCCCGCGGGCACGCAGCCCGGCACCACGATGCGCGTCAAGGGCCGCGGTGTTCCAGCCCACGGCAAGTCAGCGGCGGGCGACCTGCTCGTCACGCTGTCGGTTGACGTGCCCAAGAAGCTCACCAAGCGCCAGCGCACCCTGGTCGAACAACTAGCCGTGGCCCTGAACGAGCGAGAGGACGCCGAACCGGAGGTCGTCAGTGACTGAGCGCAACGTGCACGCGGTCTATGTGATCTCGGTCTTCGCCGAGCTCGCCGGGGTTCACCCCCAGACCCTGCGCAACTATGAGCGCAGCGGTCTCCTGCACCCCGAGCGCACGAGTGGTGGATCGCGACGCTTCAGCGAAGAGGATCTCGCCGCGCTCAAGCGCATCCAGGATCTCACGAACGAGGGCGTCAACCTCGAGGGCGTCAAGCGCATCATGGCGCTCGAGAATCACGTCGCCGAACTGCGGGCGCAGATTGACGCACTCGCGGATGAGGCGCGCCGCGCGATCGAACAGACCCACCGTCACTACCGGCGCGACCTGGTGCCGGTGCAAAACGCGATGGCCGTTTCGCCCCAGCCCACCAAGAAGAGAAAGGCTCGCTGATGGCTCTTGACCCACAGCGTTGGACCGTCAAGACCCGCGAGGCCTTCCAGGCCGCCACCACCCAAGCCGGAGCGGCCGGCAACCCCTACGTCACGCCGGCCCACCTTCTCCTCGCGCTGCTCAACCAGCCCGACGGCGTCGCACGCCCGCTGCTCATCGCGGCCGACCTTGACCCCATCGACATCGCCGCCCAACTCAACGAGCGTGTGGCCCGCGAACCGCGCACCGTGGGTGGATCCCAGCCCGGGCTCTCGCCCGAGACACGCCAGGGACTCGAGCAGGCCGACGAACTACGCGGCGACATGGGTGAT
>DATHNV010000176.1:0-2267 GCA_035485615.1 Acidimicrobiales bacterium | reverse complement strand
GACCAGTCGCTGGCGAACTTGGCCAGGTTGTTCACCACGAGAAGATGGAAGTGGTTCTCGCGCGGTAGCGGCAGCACCGCGAGTGACCAGGCGCGCTCGGAGAAATGACCGGCGACTGAGCCCATCTGAAACCCCGCGAAGAGCGGTCCGATCGCTGAGGAGATCTGGTTGAGCAACTGATTCTGTTGAAGGTCCAGGTCCTCACTGGCCGGAGGGGCGAGAGATGCCGCGGACTTCATGACCGGATCCATGAGCGGGCGCCACTGTTCGAGGGCTGCCTGGGTCAGGGCCGAGCGATTGACGGTTACGACACTCGGCTCGATCGAGACCCCAAAGAGTGCGTCAACGTGACGACCGACGAGGGGAGCGAGCTCTTCGAGGCGCTGGCGTTCGGCGGGCAGCGGGTTGGGGTCGCCGTCTTCGCCGCGGGCGATATTGAGCGCGAGCTGCGAGGCCGTCTGGTACCAGGCGTCCGGACCCTGCTGGCTCAACATCGAAAAGATATCGCCAAACATGTTGCCGAACGGGTTGTCACTCACGGAGCCAACTTAGAGGGACATCCCAGCGTCACGTCCACGTCGTGCACGTTCGTTCCCTTGGCGTAAGTGATGGCCGCGTGGGTGTATGCCGGGGTGAGATACAGCGCTGAGACCAGTTGATTCCACGTGTTGAGCTCCGTGCCCTTCCACTTGGTGATGACATCGCCCACCGCGAGTCCGGCGTGGGCCGCGGTGCCGTATTTGACGATCTTGGTGATGCGCACCCCACCGCCCTGCTCGGTCGTCCCGTCGATACCCAGATCCGCGTGACAGCCATGGCCCGTCGCCACGACCTCGGCCACCTGGGCGACGAACTCCGCGGGATACCAGAAGTGCTGTGCGGACAACACGGCCACCACACGGTCCTGGGCATCGACGGCGATCGCGTCGACGTAACCCGAGAGCCGGGTTTTGGCGGAGGTGGCGAGGTAGTGCACGACGCCCTGGGCGTCGTTGGTCGGATCGCCGAGTGAGGTGGTCGTCCAGTCGTACTCCGGAGCGGTAAAGGAGTTCTTGATGACCGGTGCGATCGCCACCACGGACGCGCTCGCGGGCATGGGGTCCAACATGGATGCCTTGACCTTCGCTCCCAAGTGGACGATCGAAAAGCCCATCACGTTGTCGCGGCCTTCCAGCGTGACCGCGAAGTTCGTCTCGGTGGCGGTGGCCCCGGTGATGACCGAGTTGATGGGGATGACCGTGGTGGTGACGGCCAGACTGTCCGGCAATACCAGTGCGGCGACTTTGGTGGTGGTGCCGGCGTGAGTGATCGTAAGCACCACCGTGTCGGCCGCCGCCGAGCGGGCCGAGGCCGGAAGTTCATCCAGCGTCGTGGCCAATTTCGCTGGTGAGTCGGGGTTGGGCGTCGCCGGGGCGCGATTCACCGCGAGGAAGACACCGCCAGCGATGAGCAGAAGTGCCATGACCAAGATCACGCCGCGAGGCGTGACGACGTGCGGGCGTGGGGTCGGGAGATCTTTGAAGCTCGGCAGTTCGCTCGGATGGACCCAGTGACGTGTCTCGGCCGGCGGCCGTGATTGACCGCTGCCTCGCCATCGACTCCACCACGACCTCTCCGCCACCTGCAAAAGGCTAGTAACGAGAGGCCAACTCCCGACGTCGCCCTAGAGTTGGCACCTATGGCCGTGGACGTAGCGCTGGATATAGGCACGTCGCACACGCGCTTGGCAACCTCCACGCGCGGCATCTTGTTCGATGAGCCCACCATGGTGGCGATCGACACGAACACCGGCCAGGTCCAGGATCTGGGCCACGGCGCGCTGGAAATGATCGGTCGTACCTCGCGCCACGTGGTCGTCTTTCGACCCTTCAGTCAGGGCGCGACGATCGACTTTGACGTGACGGCTCGACTCATCGAATCGCTGTTCGAGCGCGCCGGACTGTCGCGGTTGAGTCGGGCGCGCGTGGTGATGAGCGTGCCCTCGCTCGCCACCGCCATCGAACGGCGCGCCTTGCGCCAGGCGGCCATCCAGGCGGGTGCCCGCGAAGCCAGCCTCATCGAAGCCCCCCTCGCCGCAGCGATCGGGCTGGGCATGCCCATTCAGGATCCCGTCGGTTCGGCCATCGTGCTCTTAGGCGCCGGCGCTTCGGAGGCCGCGGTGATCTCACTGGGAGGCATCGTCACCGGTGCCGCGCGTCGCATTGGCGGTAGCGACGTCGATGCTGCGATCGCCACGGCGCTGCCACTCAATCTGGGCGTCGTGGTCG
>DATHNV010000175.1:0-3030 GCA_035485615.1 Acidimicrobiales bacterium | reverse complement strand
AGTCGTCGCGCGTTGTCACAGTACGGACCTCACTTCCCAGAGTTCGGGGTAAAAGCGCCGCGCGACAGTGGTCTCGAGATAGGCCATGCCCGCGCTACCGCCCGTGCCCTGTCGATTGCCAATCTGGCGGGCCGCCATCATCATGTGCTGATAGCGCCACAGGGCAAAATTGCCGTCGTGATCGACCAACAACTCGGCCACCGCATGCAGGGACGTGAGCGGCGCGGAGTCGTGGTGTCGATACAGGTCGGTGACGAGATCCACGAGCGACTCATCGTCCTTGGCCTCGGTCGACGCGCGTAGCGACCTCTCAAAACCAGTCCAGACGTTGGGTCGCGCGGCAACCTCGGCGAGCCACGCGCGCTGTTCGTCGTCAAAGAAATCAAAGGTGAGCGTCTTGGGGTCACCGCCCCCACTCAGGAACTCGATGGCACGGTACTGAGCCGACTGAAAACCCGAGGCCGGATCGAGCGGGTCACGAAACTGCAAAAACCCCTCGGGCGACATGGTGTCGAGAAGGCGCAGGTGCGTGAGCAGGAGCTTTTCTATCTCGATCGTGCGTCGCAAGTGGGAGATCGCGCGCCAGGGCTCGTTGGCGTGCAGCACGTCCGCCGAGCGAGTCAACTCATCGATCATCACCTTGAACCACAGCTCGTAGGACTGATGCACGACAATGAAGAGCAACTCGTCGGGGGCATCGTCGGTCAAGGGAATCTGCAACTTCAATAAGTCATTGATGCGCAGATACGTCTGGTAGTCCGTCCCCTTCGCCACGACGTAGACCTTAGGTCCCTACCGGGAAATTGGCTTGTAGCGCAGTCGGTGCGGTTGGTCCGCGTCGGTGCCAAGTCGCCGGTGGCGCTCGGCTTCGTAGTCCGAGAAGTTGCCCTCGAACCACCGCACGACGGCGTCGTCTTCGAAGGCCAGCACGTGCGTCGAGATCCGATCGAGAAACCACCGGTCGTGGCTAATCACCACGGCGCAGCCGGGAAAGTCAAGCAGGCCGTCTTCGAGGGCGCGCAGCGTATCGACATCGAGGTCGTTGGTCGGTTCGTCGAGCAACAGAACGTTGCCCGCAGAGCGCAAGACCTTGGCGAGTTGAACGCGGTTGCGCTCGCCGCCGCTGATCTCACCCACCTTCTTCTGCTGGTCGCTCCCCTTGAAGCCGAAGCTGGCGACGTAGGCCCGCGCGTGAATCTCGCGTGAGCCGATCATCATGTGCTCTTGGCCCCCGCTGATCTCGTCAAAGACCGTGGCCTCGGAGTCCAGGGTGTCGCGCGACTGATCAACGTAGGCGAACTGAACCGTCGAGCCGACGTCAATCGTGCCCGCGTCGGGCTTCTCCTGGCCCACCATCATGCGAAACAACGTCGTCTTGCCCGCGCCGTTGGGACCGATCACGCCCACGATGCCCCCTGGAGGCAGCAAGAAGGTGAGGTCCTCGATCAAGAGACGATCCTCAAATCCCTTGGTGAGTCCCTCGGCGTTGACGACCACGTCACCCAAGCGCGGACCCGGCGGTATCGCGATCTCCAACTTGTCGGCGCGCCGATCGGCCGACTCGGCCTCGGCGACCAACTGGTTATAGGAGGTGACGCGCGCCTTTCCCTTGCTCTGGCGAGCGCGCGGCGACAGGCGAATCCACTCAAGCTCCCGCTGGAGTGAGGCGCGACGTGCGCTGTCGGCCTTCTCTTCCGCGGCCAAGCGCTCCTGCTTCTGCTCCAGCCACGAGGAGTAGTTGCCCTCCCACGGAATGCCGTGCCCCCGATCGAGTTCGAGAATCCACTGGGCCGCGTTGTCGAGGAAGTAGCGGTCGTGGGTGATGGCAACGACCGTGCCGCTGTACTCCTGCAAGAAGCGCTCGAGCCACGCCACCGACTCGGCGTCGAGGTGGTTGGTCGGTTCGTCCAGCAGCAACAGGTCGGGCTTAGAAAGGAGAAGCCGACAGAGCGCGACGCGACGACGCTCCCCACCCGAGAGCGTGGTGACGTCGGCGTCGGCGGGTGGAACTCGCAGCGCGTCCATCGCGATCTCGAGCGTTCGCTCCAGGTCCCAGGCGTTCGCCGCGTCGATCTTGGTCTGCAGGTCCGACTGTTCTGCGAGAAGCGCATCGAAGTCGGCGTCAGGATCGCCCATCGCCGCGCACACTTCGTTGAAGCGGATCAGGAGATCGCGCTGCTCGGCAACGCCGTCGGCCACGTTGCCCACCACGTCCTTGGTCGGATCGAGTTGGGGCTCCTGGGGGAGGTACCCGACGCTAAAGCCCGGCGTGAGTCGCGCCTCGCCAGTGAAACCGTCATCCAGGCCGGCCATGATTCGCAGCAGCGACGTCTTACCAGAGCCATTGGCACCGATCACGCCGATCTTGGCTCCGGGGTAGAAGGAGAGGTTGATACCGCGCAGGACTTCGCGGTCGGGCGGATAAAAGCGGCGAAGGTCTCGCATGGTGAAGATGTACTGGGCAACCATCCATCCAGTGTTGCCGATTTGTCGAGAGATCATTCGCGACAGGTGATACGGGGTCACACGGTTCCCATACACTCACGTGATGTCTGACGAGACACTCGTAACCGAGGCGCCGCTGCGGCACGCTCCCGATTGGCTGATTCTGTCCATCGCGTGCATCGCGCAGTTCATGGTCGTCCTGGACGTCTCGATCGTCAATGTCGCGCTGCCGCGAATGGGTCATGACCTGCACTTCACCCAAGCGAGCGCGCAGTGGGTCATCAACGCGTACGTGCTGACCTTCGCCGGTTTCTTGCTTCTCGGCGGACGCGCCGCCGACTACTTCGGACGTCGCCACGTCTATCTCGTCGGCATGGCCGTGTTCACTCTGGCGAGCATCGGTGCGGGCGTCGCCCACAACGGGACCGAGATGATCACGGTGCGCGCCATTCAGGGAGTGGGCGGCGCAATCTTGTCGCCGGCCACCCTCACCATCATCGTGACCACGTTCCGTGGGCCGCGACTGCCCAAGGCCATTGGCGCCTGGAGTGCGGTCGCCGGCGCGGGCGGCGCGGTCGGCGCGCT
>DATHNV010000174.1:0-2311 GCA_035485615.1 Acidimicrobiales bacterium | reverse complement strand
ACGGCGTCGGCATGGCCATCGCCGAGCGCATCCTTCGCCACGACTACGGCGAGGACCTGGTGGATCACCGCACATGGGTCTTGGCCGGAGATGGCTGCTTCGAAGAGGGCATCAGCCACGAAGCGGCCTCACTGGCCGGTCACCTCGGCCTGGATCGACTCACCATCTACTACGACGACAACCACATCACCATCGATGGCAAGACGGAGCTCGCCCTCAACGACAACGCCGCGGAACGCTTTGAGGCGTACGGCTGGCACGTCCAGAACGTGGGTGAAGAGGCGAACAATCTCGACGTGCTGGAAGAGGCCACGCGTGCGGCCATGGCCGAGACGCGTCGCCCCAGTCTGATCATCGTTCGCTCCCACATCGGCTTTCCCTCGGCGCAGCTCATGGACACAGCCGACGCCCACGGCACGCCCTTTCCCAAGGAGGCGATTACCGCGGTCAAGGCTCAGCTCGGTGTGCCCGACGAACCATTCGCCGTCGATCCGGAGTTGCCCCGCGAACTTCACGCCACGTTGGGCGCGAACCGCGATGCCCGCGTCGCCTGGGAGGCACGTTTCGCGGCGTCGGGTGATAAAGGCGTTCGACTGAACACCCAACTCGACTCTCACGGCGCGGCTGCGATCACGACCAAGGCCGAGGCCTTCGAACCCGGTTCCATGGTGGCCACGCGCAAGGCCATGCAACGGGCCATGGACGTCTACGCGGCCCAAACCACCGGTCTGACCGCGGGATCGGCCGACCTCACTGGTAACACCGGCATGGTGCTCAAGGGCGCCGAGGTCCAAGGCGCCGACACGCCGGGTGGTCGCCAGATTCACTACGGAATACGCGAGCACGCGATGAGCGCGGCCATGGTGGGCCAGTACCACCACGGGGGCTTTCGTCCGATTGGCTCGACGTTCTTCGTGTTCAACGACTACGCACGACCCGCCGTGCGCTTGGCCGCTCTCAGTGAGGCGGGCGTGATGTTCGATTACACCCACGACTCGATTGGCGTCGGCGAGGACGGCCCCACCCACGAACCGGTCGAGCACCTCATGGCGCTGAGAGCGATGCCACATATACACGTCGTGCGGCCGAGTGACGCGAACGAGACCCTCGATCTCGTTGAGCAGTACCTGAGTGCAAAGGAGCCGGTCACCACCGCCATGATCCTTTCGCGTCAGGACATCGAGACCTTCGACGTCGAGGCCGCGGCGGCGAGTGCGGCCGGGGCGCGCAAGGGTGGCTACGTCGTGCGCGAGAGCACCGACGCGGTCTTTTCACTGGTGGGTACCGGTTCAGAAGTGTCGCTCTGCCTGCGCGCCAACGAGGAACTCGCCGCGAAAGGCATCGTGACTCGCGTCGTGGCCCTGCCGTGCTGGCGCTGCTTTGACGCCCAGCCCCTTGAGTATCGACGCGACGTCCTTCGACGCCACATTCCGTCGGTCGCCATTGAGGCGGGCGCGACGCTCGGCTGGGCGAACTACGTCGACGACTCCATCGGCATCAACACCTTCGGAATGTCGGCGCCCGGCAAGGTCGTCTTTGAGAATTACAACATTGTCCCCTCCGCCGTGGTCGCCCACGTCGAACAAGCGCTAAGAGAGACCACATGACCAAACTCAACACCTTGTACTCGGACTACGGCCAGAGCCCCTGGATCGACAACCTGCGCCGAGACTGGCTCGACGACGGCACGTTGCAGACGTACATCGACAACGGCGTGCGGGGTCTCACGTCCAATCCCTCGATCTTCGACAAAACGATCGCCACGTCATCGGCCTACGACGCTGCCATTGCGGCGTCCAGCGAAACGGACCCCGAGAAGGTCTTTGAGTCCCTCGCCGTCTCTGACGTGCAACGCGCATGCGACCTCTTGGCGAAGGTCTCTCAGAGCTCCCGCGATGCGTTCGCCGCGGGCACGAGGCGCTACTTGGATGGTTTTGTCTCACTCGAAGTCTCGCCTCGCCTCGCCCACGACACCGAGAGCACCATCGCCGCGGCCAAGCGTCTCTTCGCCGATGTTGATCGCGCGAACGTCATGATCAAGATTCCCGGCACCAAGGCCGGCTTGCCGGCCATCCGTGCGGTGCTCGGCGCAGGGATCAACGTCAACGTCACGCTGATCTTCTCGGTCGAGCGATACGGTGAAGTGATCTCGGCCTGGCGTGACGGCATCGCCGACGCCGTGGCGAATGGACACGAAGCCGGCTCGATCGCGAGTGTGGCGTCGTTCTTCGTCTCTCGCGTCGACGTCGCGGTGGACGCGCTGCTGCCCGAGGGTGATCCTCGTCGTGGCACCACGGCGAACGCCCAGGCG
>DATHNV010000173.1:0-2024 GCA_035485615.1 Acidimicrobiales bacterium | reverse complement strand
CCTATCGCTCTGTTCCGGCGACGCCCGGAACGACTTTTGCCTCCGCAGCCCAAGTACGAGTCAACTTCGTGGCGGGCGAGTCCCTGGGTACTCAGACGAGTTCGAGCCCCGTGTACGAACTCGGCGTCCCGGGTTCGAGTGCGCGCACCGCACGACACATCGCGGCAGTCTTTGGCGACACGGGCGCGCTACACCACTCGGGGAGCAACTGGGTCGTCAGGAACGACTCTGGTGCTTCGCTCGACTATCAAACCTCGCCGGTTCCGCAGTGGTTCTACTCGTCCACGACGTATCGGATCGCACCCGCGACGAAGTCCGATGTGGCATCGGTGCCGATGCCGAGCCACGCCACGCTCATCGCTGACGCGTCGGGCTACGTGAGCAAACTGGGATACACCTACGGCCTTGCCTCGCCGGACTTTTCGTCGTCCACGGTGTCGATCACGAACGCGGCGGGCGCACCGGCCGAGCAGAGTCAAGAGCAGGCGACCTTCATCGTCACGCTCGGCACGCGAACGACCGATCAGACGCTGAGCATCACCGTGGGATCGAAGAACCAGCTGATCCTCGCCCAGGGCCCCGCCTTTCGGGTTCGTGCCAGTGCCACCTATCCGCTCGTCAGTGCGCGAGGCGGCGTGAAGAGTCTCAACTCAGCCGAACACGCCCTCGCCGGCGCGGGATCATCCGTACCGATCGATCACGTAGTCTTGGCGCGCGCCGCGTTGTCGCTCAGCGCATTTCGTCTGCGCGACGGCGCCACGTGGCTGCTTCCCATCTACACCTACTCGAGCCGAACCGAGAAGGCAACGACGTGGAGCGAGGTCGCCGTGGCGCCGATGTACGTGCATCTACACGCGGGAGTCGCCGCTGCACTACTGCACCACTAGCTCAGCGGTACCTGCCGTTGATCTGGAATGAGTTGTTGACGTGGTGGACTTCGATCACGCCGATGCCCACCTGCAGGTTCATCACCAGCGCCGCGCCGGGGTGTTCCGTCGGCGGCACCGCAGTGGGTGCCGACTGCGTGCTCTGCACGTTGCCCAAGCCCGCGTGACTCTTGAGGTACACCTTCACCCCCTGGGGCACGTCCACGATGAGCACGCCCACGCCCTGGGTCGCGGTCACGTACGTGGTACCCGAAAACGACACGTGGGAGAGGTCGATGGTCGATGAACCAATGGCCCCGTGATAGACGCGCTGCACTTCGGCCATGGTCGTGGGCGACCACTGCTTGAGGCCACTGCCGCCGCGCAGGGGCACGCCGATTTCGTGCACCGTGATGATGAACACGCTCGACAGCAAGATCAAAAAGCTCAATCCGGCGAGAAACAACAGGCCGAGAAGTCGGCGAAATGTGAGGCGTCGCGCCGGTGTAAACAGGGCCAGCACGACGATCACCACTAAAAAGATCAACCACAGAATGGCGAAGGGCAGTCCGAGGGCGGGCATGTTGTGCAACGCCGCCAGGACCACCACCGCGAGCACCACGACGCCGAGCGGTATCGCGTAGCGCAACCACCGCACGCGAGGGGCGTCCTCCACCTCGACCGCGTCGCCTTCGGGCGCGTCGGCGCGAGGAATGAGCGCCCACATGGCGAGGTAGATCGCGATGCCGAGCCCGTAGACGACGGCCAACACCACGAAGACCACGCGCACAATGTTCGCGTCCACATCGAAGCGCTCGGCGATACCACCGGCGACACCGCCAAAGACCTTCTTCGTCGCGCTGCGGTGCAAAGTGGCCTCGCCTCGCTCGGGCTTGGCCGGCTCGTGGTCGGGGGCGATGTGGGTCGTTTCTAGAGGCTCATCCATGGTCCCAATGTAAGTTCTCGCACTCTGCACTCTCATCAGGGCGAACCCCGACGACACCCTGGGAGCAACAACGTGCTTCAGGGTTTCCCCCGACGACACTCGCGATGGTGCGGTGCGAGACTAGATGGGACAACTGCACAGGAGTGACGTGAGTACCGAGACCCCCACCCGCGCGACGATCGGAGTGCCGATCCGCCCTCTTATGCGAGGTG
>DATHNV010000172.1:0-12480 GCA_035485615.1 Acidimicrobiales bacterium | reverse complement strand
GTCCATCGGGTTGAAAGGACGGGTCACCGCCCAAGGGTGTCTCGCCGCGCAGCACGTCCATCAGGTCGAGTCCGACTTGTCCGGCCGCTCCGGTCACGAGAACGCGAGTTGGCGAACTCATCGGGGCACCTCGGTGGCGCGCACGTGCACGACGTCCCCCACGGCAAAGACCAGGATGTCGCCCTCTACCTCGACCTGCAGTCGCCCCTGGCTGTCCACGCCCACCGCGCGACCATAGATCTCTGCGTCGGTCTGCTCGACGCGCACCCACTGGTCGATCGTGGCGAGCGCGCCGACGTACTCCTCGCGCAGCGTCGCGCGTCCGCTCTCGGTCTCAAGCAACCCGCGCCGCGTGTCGATCTCCTCGAGGAGAATGTCGAGCAGAGCGCGCGGGGCGATGGTGAGGCCCGTCTCGGCGCGCACCGACGTCGCCGACACACCGGGCGGCCCGTCGTAGGTCAGGTTCACGCCGATTCCCGCGACGACCGCGAGGTCGTCGCCGTCGCTCACCACTTCGGCTAGGAGCCCGGCCAACTTGTTCTCTCCCACGACGAGATCGTTGGGCCACTTCAGCCCGGCGCGCAGTCCGCTCAGCCGCTCGATGGCGCTGCGCGCGCTCAGAGCCACCATCGCCACCACCAGTTGGAGTTGCGTGGGATCCATGGTGGGGCGAAGCAGGAGTGAGCAAAGTAACGACGAGCGAGGTTGGGACTCCCACGAGCGATCCAGTCGGCCCCGACCCGCGCTCTGGTGGTCCGCGAGGGCGACCAATCCCTCGGCTTGGTGAGCTTGGCCCTTGAGGTAGGTGTTCGTCGAATCGATCTCTTCAAAGTGCTCAACGCGCCAGATCGTGGGTGCCACGGTCAAACATTAGGGTTTTGGGGAAGGATGCTAGAAAATAGCGGGCTCAGGTCGGAGGATTCGTGTTGCGCAAAGTCCTAATCGCCAATCGGGGCGAGATCGCGGTGCGCGTGATCCGGACCTGTCGCGAGATGGGCATCGCCACGGTAGCCGTGTACTCCGAACTCGACCGCAACGCACCCCACGTTCGTCTGGCCGACGAGGCGTACTCCCTCGGTGGCCAGAGCGCGGCCGAGAGCTACCTCAACACCGCAGCCATCCTCGAGATCATCGGGCGCTCGGGGGCCGACGCGGTCCATCCGGGTTACGGCTTCTACTCCGAGAACACCGAGTTCGCCCGCGCGATCACTGCTCGCGGCGTGACCTTCATCGGCCCGCCACCCGAAGCGATAGAGGTGATGGGCGACAAGATCTCCTCGCGCCTCGCCGCCGAGGCGGCCGGGGTGGTTGGGGTACCGGGTCACAGCCAGGCCCTCACCAGCGCCGATGAAGTTATCGCCTTCGGCGAGGAGGTTGGATGGCCGGTCGCCATCAAGGCGGCCTACGGCGGCGGCGGGCGTGGGATGAAGGTGGTGAACGCACCCGAGGACGCGGCGGCCGCTCTCGAAAGCGCGGAACGCGAAGCCTTGAGCTACTTCGGGCGCGCTGAGTGCTACGTCGAGCGCTACTTGACCTGGCCCCGGCACATCGAGATGCAGGTGCTCGCCGACTCCTTTGGCACCACGCTGTGGCTCGGCGAGCGAGACTGCTCCGCCCAGCGCCGCCACCAAAAGCTCATTGAAGAAAGCCCCGCGCCGAACTTTCCCAATGAGGTGCGACTCGCCATGGGGGCGGCAGCCGTCAAGGTCTCCGAAGCGTGTGGGTACGTCAACGCGGGCACCGTGGAGTTCCTGTACCAGGACGGTGAGTTCTTCTTCCTCGAGATGAATACCCGACTGCAGGTGGAGCACCCGGTCACCGAACTCGTCACCGGTCTTGACCTCGTCGAGTGGCAGTTACGGATCGCGGCTGGTGAGCCGCTCACCTTTTCTCAGGACGAGATCGTGCGCAGTGGCCACTCCATCGAAGTGCGCATCAACGCCGAAGACCCCTCCGAAGGCAAGTTTCTCCCGTCACCCGGCGTGATCACCCGATTCGATCAGCCCTCGGGTCCGGGCGTGCGACTCGACGCTGGCTACGTCGCGGGCGACACTGTTTCGCAGTACTACGACAATCTCATCGCCAAGCTGGTGGTGTGGGCTCCCGATCGAGACCGGGCTCGACGGCGCATGTTGCGCGCCATCGAAGAGACAACGATCGAGGGCGTCGCCACCACGTTGCCGGCCGACGTTCTCATCCTCACCCACGAGGACTTCGTCAAGGGTGTCCACTCGACGAGATGGGTCGAGACGGCCGTTGACTTCTCGTCTCTTCCCGCCACGTCGGTGCCGGCCGTGTCCATCGGCGAGGGTCGCGTCCGCAAAGACGTCACCGCCGAGGTCAACGGACGTCGGGTGACCGTCGCCCTGTGGGTGTCCGACGACGATGATGAGCTGCCCGCTCGGCCGCAGAGCACGGCGCTCAAACCACGCCGCCAGCACCACAGCGGTGTGGTGGGCAGTGGATCGGGAACCGTCACCGTCCCGATGCAGGGAACCATCGTCAAGATCAACGTCGCCGAAGGACAGAAAGTCGAGGCGGGCGACACGGTCGTGATCTTGGAGGCGATGAAGATGGAGAACGCGGTGAACGCCGAGAGATCCGGCGTCGTGAAGAAGATTCACGTCGTCACCGGTGAGTCCGTCGGGGCCGGCGACGCGGTGGTGGAGATCGAATGACCTCCGAAGAACGCTCGACGAGCGCCATCGAGGGCGCTCGGGGCGAGTTAATCGCACTCAGCCAGTTCATTCACGAGCACCCCGAACTCGGGTACGAGGAGTTCGTGTCCAGTGCCGCGCTGATCGACCAGCTCGAGGCGTGGGACTTTGACGTCGAGCGCGACAGCGCCGCACTGCCGACGGCCTTTCGAGCGACCGCGGGCAGCGGGGACCTCCACGTCACGTTCTGCGCCGAGTACGACGCCCTGCCGGACATCGGTCACGCCTGTGGGCACAACATCATCGCCGCGTCCTCGCTGGGTGCCTTTCTCGGCGTGAGCGCCGTGGCCGACGAACTCAACGTGCGTGTCACCCTGCTGGGCACGCCCTCCGAGGAAGGCGGGGGCGGAAAGATCGATCTCATCAACGCCGGCTACTTCAATGATGAGCACATGGCTTTGATGGTGCACCCCTTTCCCAGCGAACGACTCGACGCACTCTGTCTCGCGGTCGACCACTTCGACGTGATCTTCACCGGCAAGGAAGCTCACGCCTCGGCCGCGCCCTGGCTGGGGATCAACGCGCTCGACGCCCTGACCATCTCTCAAACTGCGCTCGGTCTGCTACGCCAGCAGTTGCGACCGGGCGATCAGTTTCACGGTGTCGTGCTCGAAGGCGGATCGGCCGCCAACATCATTCCGAGCCGGACGGTGGGACGATTTATGGCTCGCGCGACCACCGCGGGACGACTCCAGGAGTTGCGCGAGCGAGTGAATGACTGCTTTGCGGCGGGCGCCCTCGCCACTGGAGCAACGGTGGAGATCGTCGAGCTCGGACATCAGTTTTCGCACATGGAGTCTGATCCCGACATTCTTCTTCACTATCGTCACGCGGCCGAGGCCCTTGGTCGCGACTTTCACCTCGACGATGAAGAGGCCCCGAGGCCAACCCTGTCCACCGACATGGCCAACGTCTCGTTAGTTGTTCCCTCGATCCATCCCTTGCTCATGATCCCCACCGACGGCGCCATCAATCACCAGCCCGAGTTCACTGCGGCCTGTGCGACGCCCGAGGCCGACCAGGCCGTAATCGACGGAGCCGTGGCATTGGCCAACACCGTGATCGGTGTCGCACGAGATGAGGCGCTTCGCCAGCGACTGGTGAGCCGCCGATGATCCTCGAGCACGCGGTTCTCCAGGTCTGTGCCGGTGAAGAGACTCGCTTCGAGGACGCCACGCGAGAGGCCCTGCCGATCATCGAGTCGGCTCCCGGATGTCACGGCGCAGAGTTTCGCCGACAACTAGAAGATCCGTCGATCTTCCTGCTGCTCGTGCGCTGGACGTCGCTGGAGGCCCATATGGCCTTTCGTGAGACCGAGCTGTACGCGCAGTGGCGCGAGCTCACGCATCACTTCTACGTCGGCGCCCTCGACGTGACGCACTTTCACGAGCCCCTCGAGCGTTAAACCGCGGGCGGGTCTGTGGTCTACACCCGCACGGGGTGAGGCATGCACAAGTCGTCGTACTCGGCGATCGTGATCTCGCCGGCGTGTTCGCCGCACACGGGACAGGCCGGATCCCGACGAACCTTGAAGGTGCGAAATGACTGTTCGAGCGCGTCAAATGTCAAGAGTCGCCCGACCAGAGGATCACCGAGATCCAACAGCAGCTTGATCGCCTCGAGCGCCTGCAGTGAACCCACGATGCCAGGAAGCACGCCGAGCACACCCGCCTCGGCGCAGCTGGGGGCGAGCTCGGGTGGTGGTGGCTCGGGAATCATGCAGCGGTAACACGGACCCACGTAGGGGTTGAAGACGGTGATCTGACCGTCGAAACGAAAGATCGAGCCGTGCACGACCGGGATGCGCTTGATGAGCGAGGCGTCGTTGAGTAAGTAACGGGTGGGAAAGTTATCCGTACCGTCCACGATGACGTCGTAGCCATCGATGATGTCCAAGATGTTGTCCGCCCCGAGGCGCGTGTCGTAGGTGATGACCGTGACGTCGGGGTTCATCGCGGTAAGCGCAGCTTTGGCGCTGTCGACCTTGCGCATACCCACGCGATCCATCGTGTGCAGGATCTGGCGCTGGAGATTGGACTCATCCACCACGTCCATGTCGATGATGCCAATCGTGCCCACTCCCGCGGCCGCGAGATACAAAGCGGCGGGTGAACCCAGTCCGCCCGCGCCGAGTAAGAGAACCTTGGAGTCGAGCAACTTCATCTGTCCCTTCTCGCCCACCTCGGGCAAGAGAAGGTGGCGCTGGTAGCGCAGCCGCTGGTTCGCGCTCATCGTCTGGGGCGTCGACCAGGCGCGACCTTCGTCTTTCCACTTGTTGAATCCGCCGGCCATCGAGACCACGTCGGAGTAGCCCAGCTCTTGGAGGGTCTTGGCGGCAAACGCGCTGCGCGTGCCGCCCGCGCAGTACACGACCACCGGGGCCGTCTTGTCGGTGATGCGGCCCTCGATCGAGAACTCCAGCTGGCCCCGCGGCACGTGGATGGCACCCGCCAGCGCGCCCTGTTCGTACTCGTCGGGTTCGCGCACATCAAGGACAGTGACCTCTCCCAGGCGCGTGGCGACGTCTTCGGGGGTGACTTCGCGGATCTCGGACTTCGCGGCGTTCAGCAGGTCCCGGGGTGAGGGCATCAGCGCTCCTTAACTGGCCTCTAAATCTTACCGGTTGGGTCAACAATGGGGACACCCACCTGATAGACCACGGACCGTGGATCTTTCTAACCTGCTCGCCTCTCGGCGGATGAGTCGCTCCTTTGACGGTACCTCGGTTGACCCGGAGTGGCTGGCGGGTCTGTGCGCTGACGCGCTGTGGGCGCCGACCGCGGGTAACGCCGCCGGGGTGCGGTTTCACGTCGTCGATGCGCTGCACGTGAGAGAGTTCCTCGACGTCGCAACGGACTCGGCGTGGCGTGAATCCTCGCGGCGCTACGAAGGACTCGCGAGAGCCGGTGCGGCCGTACTCGTCACGTCGCGGCCCGAGGACTATCTGGCGCGCTACGCCGAGGCGGACAAGTCGTCTTCGGGCCTGTCGGAGCGTGACGCCTGGCCGCTGCCCTACTGGCACACCGACGCCGCGATGGCCACGATGGCGCTGTTGCTCCTCCTCGAAGAGAGCGCATGGCAGGCCACGATCTGGGGCAACTTTCGCCACGACGCCGCGGTGCGGGAGTGGTCGGGACTGGGCGACGAAGAGTTGTTCGCGAGCGTTCTGATCGGGCACGCCGACGCGAGCGACGTGCGCTCGGCGTCACTCGAGCGAGAGGTGCCGTCCCGCCGTGAGCGCGTGCGGCGCGTCTTTTAGATCGATCGCGCGCTCAAGTACTCAACCAACGTGCGCAGCGAAAAAGCCGTCGCGCCCTTGTTCATGTACCCCCGAGGTCCGTCGGCGCGCGCCGGCCCGGCGATGTCCAGGTGCGCCCAGGCACGTCCGGCCGTAAAGCGTCGCAGCAATAGTGCGGCCACGATGGAACCTCCGACCAGCGGTTTGCCCATGTTCTTCATGTCGGCGACGTCGGACTCGATGTGGGCCTCGTACGCGTCCACCAGCGGCATACGCCACAGAGTCTCGCCGGTGAGACCCGAGGCGGCGATGAGTTGCTCAGCCAGTGAGTCGTCGCTGGCGTAGATCGCGCCGACCTCATCACCCAGGGCGGTCTTCTGGGCGCCGGTCAAGGTGGCGACGTCGATAATGGCATCCGCGTCGGTCTCCACGGCGAGGCTGAGGGCGTCGGCCAGGATGAGTCGACCCTCGGCGTCGGTGTTGAGGACCTCAATCGTCATGCCGTTTCGAATCGTCAGCACGTCGCCGGGCTTGGTGGCGTTGTCGCCCACCAGGTTTTCGGTCAGCGGAGCGATCGCGGTCACACGCACGCGAAGTCCGAGTTGGCTCGCGATCGAGGTTGCCCCCATCACGATGGCCGCTCCGGTCATGTCGGTCTTCATGGTCATCATGCTCTCGGCGGGCTTGAGCGACAGTCCGCCGGAGTCAAAGGTCACGCCCTTGCCCACGAGCGCCACGTGGGGCATCGACGCTCCGGGTTCGGGATCGTAGGTGACGTAGACGAGACGAGTTGGTTGGGCTGATCCCAGTCCTACACCCAACAGTCCACCCAAGCGTTCATCGCGGATCTTCGACTCGGTCCACACTTGAACGTCCACGTGCGGGTCCGCCCCCAGTCGCGCCTCGATCTCGCTCGCGAGCACACGGGGCGGCAGCGAGCTGGCCGGAGTATCGACCAGACGTCTCGCCCAGTTGACGCCCTCGGCGATGCGCGCGCCTCGCTCGACGCCACGGGTGACCTCGTCGTGAACCGACACGGGCGGCAGCGGTGTGCCGACGGGAACGATCTCGACGCCTGAGGTCACCTCACGCGCCTTGTAGGCGTACGAGACGAGCAAAGCTCCCTCGACCACGGCTTGGGCGATGGCACCAGGGTGCTCAAGTCCTTCGGTAGGCAGAAAAAACGCGAGC
Organism: Acidimicrobiales bacterium; assembly: GCA_035485615.1. Taxonomy (GTDB): domain Bacteria; phylum Actinomycetota; class Acidimicrobiia; order Acidimicrobiales; family RAAP-2; genus RAAP-2. The sequence continues at coordinate 5,334 of DATHNV010000172.1, read as the reverse complement.
GAACCTTCGCCCGCTGCTCGGGCTGCGCTGGCCCCGGCCAACCGGTATCCCGCGACTGACTGTGTGTCACCGCCGATTGAGACCAGCGCCACGTTCGCGCCGTCGAGCGATCGCAACACCGTGAACGATCCGGCATCATCCTTGAGTCCCTGCGCCACGCACCACTGTGCGCTCAGCGCCGTCGGGGCGTCCACGCCCGCCTGGGCGATCGTGGAGCTGATCGAACCCACGCCACCTCGCATCACCACCGGCACCGCGATGGTGGGCGTACCCAGCGCCTCTTTGATGGACGAGACGCGAGCGCTGCGAGACATATCAACCTTTCATCTGCTCGAGTGAGGAGAGAAGTTCCCGTCTCGAGCGATCACCCAGTCGGGTGCAGGTTCCATTGTGCCAAAACTCTTGTCAAACTCCCCAAAACAGGTCTATCTGTAAGTTGACACTTACGTAAGTACTTGCTAACGTATGGACGTGGACACGTTGCTCAAGACCCTGAGTGAGACCAAGCGTTGCGAGATCGTTCGACTCGTGTGGAACGAGGAGAAGACCGCGAGCGAGATCGCCTCGCACTTTCCGTCCGTCACCCGCTCGGCGATTTCTCAGCACCTGGGCGTGCTTCGCCGCAGTGGTCTCGTCAGCGAGAGACGTGAGGGGACGCGACGGATGTACTGCGTGAATCACACCGAGGTCGCTCGACTTCGTGACTTCTTGGACTCCTTTTGGATCAACAGTCTCGAGAAGTTGCGCGACCTCGCCGAGTCGAGTGAAACATTGAAAGGACAGTCATGAGTGAAGCAGTTAGAGAGATCGTGGTGAAGGCCTCCCCCGCGACGGTGTTCCCGTACCTCGTCGACCCGGACCTGATGGTCCAGTGGTTGGGTCGCTCGGTCAAGCTTGATCCACGCCCCGGTGGCATCGTCCAGCTGAACTGCGGCGGGAATGAGGGCGCGGGAGAGTTCATTGACATAGTGGCTGACGAGCGCGTCGTCTTCACCTTTGGGTGGAGCGAGCCGGGGCATCCAATCCCACCCGGTTCGACCGAAGTCGAGATCAGTCTCACGCCCCAGGGCGAGGACACGTTGGTTCGTCTCACGCACCGCGGTCTACCCGAGGACGCGGTCAGTGATCACGAAGATGGCTGGGGCTTCTACCTCGCTCGCCTCGGCGTGCTCATGTCCGGTGAGACGCCCGAAGCCGATCCGCGCGCTTAACGTCGCAACATCGGCGCGGCCACGGGGGTGGCTTCACTGAGCGCTTCGCGGGCGTGGTAGCTCGAACGCGTGAGGGGCGACGACTGCACGTGGCGTAGACCGAGGCGACGGCCGCGCTCGGCGAGGTCGTCGAACTCCCAGGGCTCCCAGTAGCGAGCGACGGGTAGGTGTCGCTCGGTGGGGCGAAGGTACTGACCGATCGTGACGATCTGCACCCCCACCGACGCCAGGTCCGCCAAGGTCTCTTCCACTTCGTCGGCGCTCTCGCCAAGTCCGACCATGAGCCCGGACTTGGTCACGAGCCCCGCCTCGGCGCCTCGCGCGAGCACCGTGAGCGAGCGCAGGTAGCCCGCGCTCGGGCGAACGGCACGCTGGAGGCGAGCGACTGTCTCGACATTGTGATTGAGCACGTCGGGCCGTTCGTCGATGATGATCCGCAACGAGTCGGGATCTCCGCGAAGGTCGCTGATCAGCACCTCGACGTCGGTGTGCGGTGACCGCTCACGAATCGCGCGCACGCTGGCCGCGATGGCCCCCGCTCCCCCGTCGGCCAGGTCGTCGCGCGCGACACAGGTAATCACGGCGTGCGCCAACTTGAGTCGCACCACGGCTTCGGCCACGCGGTCGGGCTCGGTCGGGTCGAGAGCGAGTGGTTTGCGGGTATCCACGAGGCAGAATCCACACGCCCGGGTGCAGCGCTCACCGTTCACCATGAACGTCGCGGTGCCCGAAGCCCAGCACTCAAAAATATTCGGGCAACCGGCCTCTTCGCAGACTGTCACTAGTCGCAAGTCCTCGGTCAACTTCTTGAGCGATTGGTACTCGCTTCCCATATGGGCCTCAATCCGAAGCCACTCGGGCTTGCGCGTCGAGATCGCTAGACCCGCGTCGGGATCAACGCCGGCCTTGCGCAGTCGACGAATGAGCGGACGCTCGTCGGATACCGTGGCGGCGCTGCGGTCGACGGCCGCGACGCGCGCCACGCTGGCCAGTTCGCGGTCGAGTGCCTCGCCCAGCGCGATCTCTACCTCGACCGAAGTCAGTGAAAGTCCGAGAGAGGTCATTGACGCCACGGGTTTGTCGGGAATGCCGCAGGGCACAATGGCGGCGAACCCGGAAAGATCGATGTCGACATTGAGTGCGACGCCGTGCAACGTGCGCCGCTGTCCTCGGTCATTTCGCTCGGTGCGCACGCCCACGGCAGCGATCTTGGCCGGCATCGTGTCGAGGCGAGCCCAAACCCCCGGGTAACCCTCCAGGCGTCCGACTTCGCCGAGCAGGCCCTCGGGATCGAATGAGCGAACGGTAGCAATCACGGCGTCTTCCAAGTGGCGAACGTGCGTCTTGCCGGCGGCCGGATCATCGGCCACCGTGACAATCGCCCAGGCCACTACCTGGCCCGGTGCGTGGTACGTCACGTCCCCGCCACGGTCGGCGTCAATGACCGCCGCGTTCAGCTGGGAAGGCGGTATGAGGAAGTTCTCCTCGTGCGTGCGCACCCCACGCGTGTAGGTGGGCGGATGCTCGAATAGCAACACGTAGTCGTCGCTCGCCTGGAGGAGCGTGCGCTGAAGGTCGTTCGCTTCGGCGAACGAGACTCGACCAAGGTGGCGACGGCGCAGCATCTACCGGTCGCTTTCTAGGTCCAGTCCCGCGAGCAGTTCACCGACCCGCTCGAGGTACGCCGCCGCCGCCGTCGCCTCACAGACGCGGTGATCGAAGGAGAGTCCGAGCACGACACGACGTCCGATCTCGATCCTCGAGTCGTGCTGGTTCACCACGGGCACCACGCGCACCGCGCCCATCGAGAGAATTGCCACTTCCGGTTGAATGATGATCGGCGTGGACCACAGCGCGTGCTCGGTCGGCGCGCCCGCCACCGTAAAGGTTCCACCCATCAGGTCATCGGCGGTGAGTTGACGCGAGAGCACGCGAGCGTCGAGTTCGTTCACGCGCCTCGCCAGGGCGCGCAGGGTCAGTCCGGCCGCGGCGTGAACGACGGGCACCAGCATGCCGTCGTCCGCGATGGATCGAACGAGACCGAGGTTGACGGTGCGGTGCAGAGTCAGTTCGTCGCCCGCGTATGTCGCGTTTAGGAATTCGAACTCTCCTAGTGCTCGAACGGCTGCAAGGGCGACGACCATCTCGTCACTGATTGGTTCGCCGTCGCGCGTGACACGACCGAGTGCGTCAAGCTCCGCGAAGATCTCTCCGTCCACCTCGACGGCAACAAATCCGTGCGGCGTGCCCTGGCTCGAGATGGACATGTGCTGACCCATACGGCGCTGACCGCTGCTCAACGGTAGGACGACTTCTTCACTGGGACCTTGAGCGACGGCGCGCTCAGCGTCGCGGCGAGTGATCGCTCCACCGGGGCCAGTCCCTTGTAAGGACGAGGCGTCCACGCCCCCGTCGCTCAAGATTCGGCGCACGACGGGCGAGACCACGACGCCCGAGGATGACTCAGGCGGAGCAGAAGAAGGGGACGGCGAAGGGGTCGGAGTCGGTTCTGGTTCGCGCGTCGGGCTGGGAACCGCGGCCGGCGAGGCCCCAGCGGGTGCAGGCGTGGGCACGGGAGGAGTCGCCGGGGCGTCGCTCGACTCCTGGATCACGGCGACACGCGCGCCGGTCTCTACGGTGTCGCCCTCACCGGCGAGGATCTCGACCAGTATTCCCGCGGCCGGCGAGGGCATCTCTGAGTCGACTTTGTCGGTCGATACCTCAAAGAGGGGCTCATCGCGAGCGACCACGTCGCCGACTTTCTTGAACCACTGCGTGATGATTCCTTCGGTGACCGATTCACCCAGTGAGGGAAGGGTGACGTCAACCAACGTGCAACCCTCGCCCAGCCAAGGCGAGGAGTGTCTCGCCGAAGGTCTCGGACAACGACGGGTGCGGCTGAATCAACGCAGCGGCCTCTTCGGCCGTCGCTTCCCAGTTGACGGCGTAGTAGCCCGCGCCCAACTGTTCCGTGACCCAGGGGCCGGCCATGTGCACGCCCAAGATTTGACCGCCGGATCCGTCAGCGCGCTTCTCAGCGATGATCTTGACTACGCCGTCGGTGTCGCCGATGATCTGCGCGCGCGAGTTACCACCGAAGGGATCCTTCTTCACAACGACGTCGTAGCCCTTCTCCTTGGCCGCGGCTTCGGTCAGACCCACGAAGGCGACCTCAGGGTTCGAGTAGATGGCCCAGGGCACGCGCTCGTAGTCAACCGGGACCGCCGGCTCGCCCAGGATGGTCTTGATCGCCACGATCGCTTCGGCGAAACCCACGTGGGCGAGCTGCGGTGTGCCGGCGACCACGTCGCCCACGGCGTACACGTTGGGAGCAGCCGTGCGCATCAGGCCGTCCGCCTCAACGAACCCACGCTCGTTAATAACGACGCCCGTGCCGTCGCCGAGCAACCCCTCGGTGCGGGGCCGACGTCCCACGGACATCACGACCATGTCGGTCTCGACACTCTCGGCGCCCTCCATCTCAATGGTCGTGGAGTTCTTCTTGGGCGTGTGTCCGGTGATGTTGACCCCGGTGCGCGTCTCGATCCCGCGCTTCTTAAAGGAGCGGCCCACGACGTTGGCGACCTCGGTGTCGCAGCCCATCAGAATGGTCGGCAGCGCTTCCAGGATGGTCACCGCGGTGCCCATATCGGATAGGAGCGAGGCGAACTCACAACCAATCGCACCGCCGCCGATGACGACCGCGCGCTTGGGCAGTGCGGTGAGATCGAGGAACTCATCCGAGGTGACCACGATCTTGCCGTCGATCTCGAAGCCGGGCAGCGTGCGCGGCACAGATCCGGCCGCGAGAATCACGTGCTTGCCCTGGGCGACCACGCCCGCATCGGCACCGTCGACCACGTTCACCGTGAGGTTCGCATCCAGGCGGCCCGTGCCATCGAAGATGGTGACTTTGCGACCCTTCAAGAGTCCCGAGAGACCCTTAAAGAGCCGGTCGACGATCTCGTTCTTGCGGGCCTGACTCACCGAGAAGTCAACCGTGACACCCGTGGCCGCGATGCCGAAGTCGCCCGAGTGCTCAACGGTGCGCCGCACGTGGGCGGTCTCGAGGAACTCTTTGGCCGGGACGCAACCGCGGTGCAGACAGGTTCCGCCGACCTTG
>DATHNV010000171.1:0-2360 GCA_035485615.1 Acidimicrobiales bacterium | reverse complement strand
TCCAGTGGCGGGGATGCTCCTGGCCGACTTCGGCGCGGACGTTCTCAAGGTTGAGATCGGCTCGGGCGACCCGGCGCGATCGAATGCCGGCTTCGCCATCTGGAATCGGGGTAAACGTAGCGTCGTCCTGAGTCAATCGCCCGAGGATCACGCGAAGCTCGATGAGTTGCTCGCGAGCGCCGACATTCTCATCCACTCGAACTACCCGGCGGACCTCGTGGGGACGCTCTTGGACCACGAACGACTGGCGTCGCGCTACCCCAGACTGGTGATCATCTCGACCGCGCCGACGTACGGAGATCGCGCGCCGTGGGTTGGCAATCAGGAGTCGGACGGACTCGTGGAAGCGAATGGCGGGGCCGCCGTGAAGCAGTCGTCTTACGCGGGCGGGCCGATCGACTTCGTCTTACCGGCGCTCGTGTATCTGCAAGGTGCGTGGGCAGCCACGTGCGCGGTGGCCTCACTCCTTGAACGACGGTCGTCCGGCAAGGGCCAAGTCGTGAGGGTGAACGGTTTTCACGGTTCGCTCTTGGCGTCGATGCAAGGTCAGGCGGTGCGCGAAGGCGTACGGCTCGCGTCACGTCCCGGTGGTTCCCCTCACGGAGGATCGCCGTTTTACCGCATCTACCAATGCAGCAACGGCGAGTGGCTCATCTTGGGAGCACTCACCGCGAAGTTTCATCGTCTCGTGTATGAGGCTCTCGGGAGAGAGGATCTCCTCGAGGATCCTCGCACGGACTCAAGTTCGATGATGATGAATGACGCGAATCGCCTGTGGGTGATTGAGACGCTCGAGGAGATCTTCCGCACCGACACGGCCGCGAACTGGCTTGCCCGCCTCTACGCCAACGATGTTCCGTCCGCCGCAGTCGGTCGTCGCGAGGATTGGTTAAATCACGAGGCGATTCGCGTGGCCGGACTGCGCGCGGAAGTCACTGATCCCGAGCGTGGCACGGTGGCCATGCCAGGAATGTTCGTCGCCCTGCACTCATCACCGGGATCCATCCAAGGCCCCGCCCCTCGCCTCGGTGAACACAACGACGATGCTGACTGGCGCACCACCGAATCGGCGTTCCTTGATGAAGGCTCGCTCGACGTCGTGCACTTGGGACCCCTCGACGGCATTCGTGTCGTTGACGCAGGGACGATGGTCGCCGGTCCGATGACGGGTTCGCTCTTGTCCGAGTTGGGTGCAGACGTCGTCAAACTTGAAACGATCGGCGGTGATCCGTTCCGCGGAGGGGGTGAGCCCTATAACCGGGGCATGCGCTCACTCAGCGTGGACTTTGTGGACCCTCGCGGCAAAGAGGTTCTGGCCAAACTGATCGGTCGCAGTGACGTCTACATCTCGTCGACGCGACGCGATGGGGCGCGCAAACTTGGTCTCGACTACGAGGGTGTTCGTCAGCTGAATGAGAGAATCATCTTCGACGGCATCACGGCGTTCGGTGAGGTTGGCCCCTTCGCCGACGACCCAGGTTTCGATCCCGTGCTGCAGGCCATGTCGGGTATGAGTTACGGACAAGGTGGGCCGGACGAGCCGGTCGTTCTGACGTCAGCGCTCAACGACGTGTCCACCGCAACCCTCGGGGTATTCGGCATCGTGGTGGCCTTGTGGCATCGAGCGATGACCGGAGAAGGCCAGTACGTCGGAGTGAGTCTGGCGCAGTCGTCTCTCTTTATGCAGTCCGGCGAGTTGGTTTCGTACGCGGGTCGACCCCCTGCACTCCGTGGGGGGCGAGATCGACGAGGCTCCGCGCCCGACGATTCGTACTACGAGGTGGCCGATGGATGGATCCGAGTGGCCCCGGCCGGCAACCCGCCGTCGGGCCAGTGGGGCGTGCCGCCCTCGAATGTGGCCACGTCGTCGTTCGATGACAGCTGGCCAGAGAAACTCAAGACAATGTCCGCGGTTGAAGCGGTGGACGCTCTTACTCGCGCCGGCATTCCCGCCGTCACGGCACGCTCGGCGGATGAGATCCTGGCCGACGCCGACATGATCAACGCCGAGTACTTTCATCGTCACGACACCGGTCCGGGCGAGATTCCGATGTACATGGCCGGACGCGTGGGGAACTTCAGTCGCACCAGCGTGCAACGAACCTTTGTCCCGCCGGGACTGGGCGAACATTCCCGCGAGCTTTTGACTGAGCTGGGCATCGATGAAGAAGATATTGAATCCCTCGTGGCCGACAGCATCGTGAAGTCCGGCGAGCCGCTGGACTTGAGTGTCGTCGGACCGGGATATCGACGTCCATAGGCAGGCGGTGAGTCGTTTGACGGCGAAAGTGGACTTTCGTGCCCGCTGTAATGTCAGAGATGCCGAGTGACTAGTCGCACTGACAATTCGAAGTGAGCGC
>DATHNV010000170.1:0-2170 GCA_035485615.1 Acidimicrobiales bacterium | reverse complement strand
GGAGGCCCTGCGCGCGCAACTGGTCGATGACTACGAGGAGCGCTACGCGACGCCGTATGTCGCGGCCGAGCGCGGGTTCATCGATGACGTGATCGACCCCGCGGAGACTCGCCAGATTCTCGCTCGTTCGCTCGATCTGTTGCGGGGCAAGCGCGAGGATTTGCCCAAGCGCAAGCATGGGAACATGCCGTTATGAACTACGGCCTCGCTCCGCGACCTTCACTGCCGCCCGACGAGATGGCCGCGCTCATCGCCGCAGCCGAGGAACTGCTGGTCGAAGAGCGCCGCCGCGTGAGGACCACCAAGCCCTCGGCGTGGCGTTTCTCGGGTCGTTGGTACAGTTCCGGACCCTTTACGAATCGCCGACCCCACCGCTGACGATTCATCTCGCTGTCGGTCGCGCCTCAATGAGAGACTCGGGCCGTGCAATCGACGTGGGTGGTGGGTTCGCTGGACGCACTTCGTACACTTCTCGCATCGAGTGATGACCTAAACATCTCAAACGCGACCACCGTCGTTCTTCTTCCCACCGCCGCGGCGTTCACGGGGATTACTCAGGCCGCGCTTGAACTGGCCGCACCGTTCGAGACGTACGAGGCTCGTGTGGAAGCGCTCATGCTGAGCGACCGCGCCTCGAGCGATGAGGCCTCTTTCGCTCAGCGGGTGTCCGACGCCGACGTGGTCGTCCTCGCAGACGGCTCGGCGCTACACGCGAGGAGCGTCTGGCTCGATACGGCCATCGGGGAGGCAATTCGTAACGCGCAGACCCTGATTGCGGTGGGATCAGCGGCCTCGGTGCTCGGCGAGACCATGATCGATCCACGAGGCGGTGCGCCCACCCTCGGACTTGGCTATCGGGTTGGCGTGGCAACCACGGCCTCAAAGAGCGACGAGCAACTCGCTCGCACTCGTGCACTACTTGGCGAACGAGAAGTTCTGGCGGTACTCGGGCGCAGCGGTATCTTGCACCACGACGGTGCCACCTGGCGAGTGGTGAGTGGTGACGTGGTCACCACGCGCGGTGAGGTCCGCGTCGAGCTTTAGCTCTCGCTGATCGTCACCGACTCGATCACGACGTCCTCGCGCGGCTTCCCCGACGGAGTGCCGATGTCGTTGACGACACTGACGACATCCAGGCCCTTGACGACTTTGCCAAAGAGCGAGTAGAGCGGGGGCAGTCGCACGCCATCGGGGCCCGAGATGATGAAGAACTGCGATCCGTTGGTGTTGGGACCTGCGTTGGCCATGGCGAGCGATCCCAGTTCGTAGCGGCCGGCCTTAGGTAACTCGTCGTTGAAGCGATAGCCCGGACCGCCGGCGCCACTGCCCGTCGGGTCTCCACCCTGGAGCACGAATCCGGGAATGATCCGATGAAAGACAATGCCGTCGAAGTAGTGCCAACGCGCCAGAAAGACGAAGCTGTTAACTGCTTGGGGTGCGGCGTGCGGGTCGAGGAGAATCTCCATCGTGCCCTTTGATGTCACCATCGTCGCGGTGTAGGTCTTCTCGGGATCGATGAACAGCTCGGGTACCGCGTCAAACTTCTGCCGCTGCGGGCTCGAGCCGTCGGGGTTGGGGAGTTCCGTGCTCATTACTTCGTCACTTTCAGTAGGTCGATGACAAATACGAGGGTGTCATTCTTGGCGATACCGGTGCCCGGGGATACGTCCCCGTAGCCCAGCGGCGTTGGAGGTATGACGATTTCGCGACGACCGCCCACACGCATACCGACCACTCCATCGAAGAAGCCCGGAATAACCGACGAGTTGGTCAGCGGCGTGGTGAACGGCGTCGACGTCCACGACGACTGGACGACCTTGCGAGTGGAGTACGTCGCCAGCACGTACTGCAGTTCGACGGTGTCGTTCTCTTCGGCGACCGCCCCTTTACCGGTAATGAGGTTGTCCAACTCCATGACCTTGGGCGGAGCGCCAGCCGGAACCGTCACGGTCGGCGCCGTGCCGAACACGCCGGCGGGCGACGGGTCAGCGACCGCGGCGAACGATGTGGGCACGGCGACGGTCGTCGTGGTGGTGGGGGGTGTCGTCGTCGAGGTGGTACTGGTGGAGGTGGTCGTTGTCGTGGGGGGCGTGCTGTTTCCCGTGAAGACGGCCGCGCCGATGCCGATGACGATGGCTGCGGCGATCACCACAATGACGCCGCGACGAAT